>CAZXQK010000259.1:0-2217 GCA_964642785.1 uncultured Faecalimonas sp. | reverse complement strand
TGGTTGCCCACAACAGATTTTGAGTCTGCCTCGTCTGCCATTCCGACACGCCGGCTTTCCATCATTCAGAACACAACCAAGTGCTCCAAACGACTTTCTTATAATATCGCAAACGAGAAACAAAGTCAACCTTTTTTTATAATTTTCTTCACCTTTCTTCACCTTTTCTTCACACTATATCCGAATGTTCCTATTTCTTCTCCCAATGTCATATAGGTTCCATGTGAATACGCCATCAGTCCGGTTTCATTCAAACAGAATCTTCCGGTTTCATCCAGATACTCGTCGCTCACCTGAACAGAAACGACCTCTGCGATAAACATATCATGACTTCCTAACTGTTTTACTTCTTTCACTTTACACTCAATGTTCACAGGACATTCCTCAATAATCGGTGCATACGATAATGCATTGGCTTTTCCACGTGTCAATCCCATTTCTTTCCATTTATCTATATTTTTTCCGGAACGCACGCCACAATAATCCGTCGCCTTTGCCAGTTCCTCTGTCGTTAAATTCACTACAAACTCTCCCGACTCCTGAATCATATGATGAGAATACCTTTCCGGTCTGACTGAAATATACAGCATTGCCGGATCCGAACATATCGTTCCTGTCCATGCAATCGTTATGATGTTCGTTTCACCACTTTCAGTTCCTACACTAACCATAACTGCCGGAAGCGGATATACCATGTTTCCCGGTTTCCATACTTGTTTTGCCATTTTCCTTCCTCCCTCTATTGTTGCAATGCGATCACAAACGCCGGAATCAGTTGCTTCTTGCGGGACACAACTCCCGGAAGCAGAATATCCTCCGTATCTGCCGGCAGGTCAAACGCCTCTAAAACCTGTTCTTTCGCTCCTTTTCCATAGCACAACAATTCTGTAACTTCCTCTACAATATTTGTCAGCATAAAAAATACCATATCAAGTCTCTGTTCATGCGCTGCCTGTTCCAAATACGGACGCACACATTCTTTAATTTCCTGCAGTTCATCAGCATTCAAAGAATTCACCTGACCTACACCGAAGGTTACATCACTGACTGTAAAATCCTTAAAATCCTGGAAGCAGATCTCCTCTGCCGTTTTTCCTTTTAAATTGCTTCCTGCCTGGAACATATCACGGGCAAGTTCATCCATATTAATTTCTGCTATCTTCGACAGTTCCTCTGCTGCCGCACGATCTAACCAGGTACAGGTTGGGGAGCGGAACAACAGCGTATCCGAAATAATTGCAGAGCAAAGCAATCCTGCTATCGTCTTATCCGGTATAACACCCTTTTCCTTATAAATATCATAAATAATCGTTGCCGTACACCCTACCGGCTGATTGCGGAAATATACCGGACTAACCGTCTCCAGGCTTCCCAATCTGTGATGGTCTATAATCTCCAAAATCTCCGCCTCTTCTATACCATCTACCGCCTGTGTCTTCTCATTGTGGTCAACCATGATCACACGACGCTTTCTTGCATCCATCAAACGTCTGCTGGAAATCAATCCATAGTATTTTCCTTCTTTATCAATAACCGGAAAATCCCGGGCACGTTTCTTTGCCATAACATCTTTGATATCTTCCACATAATCTGTAGTCTTAAAAATCGTAAGCCCTTCTTTTTCCATAAAATAAGCCACTGAAATGCTCTGATTGATCAATCTGGATACTGTAAACGTATCATGTGGAGTGGTAATAACTACAATATCCCGTTCTTTTGCAAGTTTTAAAATAGTCTTAGATACTTTTGCTTCCTGACAGATAACAAGACAGCTGGCATCCAACTCTACCGCACAAAGTTGTGATTCATAACGGTTTCCTAGAACAACCAGATCATCTTTTTCTATATACTCTTCCATCATATCAGGGCTCGAAGCTGCTACCACCACTTTTCCCTTTGCAAAACAGGCATGCCCATTACCGTTGACAAGTTCCCCATCCAATGTATTCGCTATATTCTGATACTGTGCTTTTGCCTGTGCCAAAATCCGGGTATCATATACATCCATATAAGATGTTGCAATATCACCGGTTGTAATAACACCCTTTAATTGTTCTCTCTCCGTAACTGCAAGCGTATAAACATTACGTTCCTTCATCATCGCCCATGCGTCCTTGATTGACGTATGACTATCAATACCGGACATTCGGTTGACATCAACATCCTGCACGCGCAAATGCACATTTGCAAGCAATCTCGGTTCTTCCACACCAAAAC
>CAZXQK010000258.1:0-2244 GCA_964642785.1 uncultured Faecalimonas sp. | reverse complement strand
AGCCTTTGGAGTTATCTCCATAAGCTTTGGAGTTATCTCCCAAGGTTATGGAGTTAACTCCAAAGGCTTGCGGAGATAAAGCAAACAGGAAGAAAACCCTTAACCATAGGGCAGGAAAGGTTTAGAGATATGGGTAAGATCTTTTAAGGATGAATCTGATTATAAAGTTACGTATATGTATCAAAGACTTTGCAGGAACATGAAAAGACGCCCTCTGATCATCTCCCGCAATAGGTGTAATCCCCTTTGGCGGACTTATTTTGGTCTGCCATACAAACCATCCCTAAAAAATGACGAGTGTTCATACAGGGTATCACAAACAACTGCATGAAAAAAATCTCCACTAAGTTTCTGTTGCTCCGAAACAAGACTGTTTCAAGACGATAAATAATTAAAAAGCAAAAAACGGACGTACATTCCAATAAGCTTTTTTATCATATCCTTGCAAACAGACTCTGTCCCAATTAGGATATTCAGGGTCATCAATGTGCCAAAGTAACATCCAGCATCTGTCTTTATCATATTGGGAACTGCAACTGAAGCCAAGTCTGTGGGTATCACTAAACTGCGGTAACGAATTACCTACTTTAGATAACTGTATAGTCAATTTATCCAGTGTTTCTTGTCCCCATCCTGTGTCATTTATGCCATTAACAGTCCCATGTCGAAAATCTTTCGGAGATTTTTCGCAAATATTCACCATCACGTCAAACCATTGACCGATACTCGGCATGAACCATGGACTGCGATTAAGTCCATCAGGAATTTTTGTACTGTTCCTATATTTTTTAATTAATTCAAAAGCGTTGTAATTACCTGATTTATCAGTAGTATAATTCTTCAACATTTGTTCTGTTTCAGAGTAACCGTTCATATTTTCTTCAATTTTATTATCTTTTGTCATTGGAGTGATTCCTGCTTCGATTTGTTCCATTTCGCCCCAACGGCCAGTTCCCAAATTTTCAAGTCCCATTATATAAGCATGATTCCAACCGTTCTCATTGCATTTTACATCTGTCATTTTTTTAGAATCGCAAGTAATGACCATTCCAATAGCATTCTGATAATCATATATTTTTCCGTTTTCTTCCAGCATCCCGTCTCCGGGATGTATCTCTATTCGTTTTTGGGTTTCATTCTGAAAGACAAAATCTCCGGGATAAAGTTTCCTTTCTGTACTTCCTTTGCCGGGTACAGGGCTGGTTACTTTCAGAATATAGTATTTTCCAGAAGCAAAAGTGATGGAACTGCCTGAATAGCTTATCTTTGTATTCGTATTATTTTTGCCGTTGGTGGTCACATAGCTTCCGGTAATTCTGGCATTTTTTTGTGGTGGAACAATGGCACAGTATTTCACAGAATCGATCTGATATGGAGTAATGCCATTCAAGTTCACATTGATAGCAGCAGAGTCTGTTCCTAAAATTCTTGATTCTTTGTGGTAAACAAAACCTGCATTTTCGGGTGCAAAACAACCTACGTATGCTTGTGGTTGCAGCACAAGCAACGTAAATTGGTGTTTAAACAGCAGGTTCAGGATTATTCCGGAAGAATTGCCGGTAGCAGGTACGCCGGTAGCAATCAGCAGGTCGCTCACAGTATGCTTTTCTTTTGTGGATTGGTCTTTCGAAGGTTGCAGTTTCTCATTTCCGGTCAACGAAGCAATAGCTTCATCTGTATCCTTTGAAACATCTAGTGTGATATTCTTCCTATATGGATAGTATGCGATGTAACTCGCTCCATCATACCAATAGAGTGTCTTGCTGTTTTCAACCGGATTCCAACTATCATTTGACAGGTTATAAACCAATGGGATATTGTTAATGTCATCTACTATTGTGCCATCTTTTATGGAGAATATACCAATAGAATCACCGTCTACAAATTCTGTTTTAAGATGTTCATCTGTCACAGAAGCACGTGTGGAAGGCTTTTCGGAGCCGGGAACGTTTTCAAACCCGGTTGCTGTAGCTCGAACAGTGAGAGGAGTTCCATTGTAGCAGTCCGTTCTTTTTCCATTATTTGTTTCATTTTCGTCGGTGCATGCACTACAAATCAAGAGGATGCTCCAAAAGATTATGCCGGTGAAAGATTTCATTTTTCTTTGTTGTTATCTTGTTTAAAATTAACACCTTAGTACAAGGCTGATTTTTATTTGTTCCATTAATTCGTTATCTGTTTCTCTTCCGTTCCATTTACCGTTTCAGAATCCGTGTCTTCTTCCCATGATGCGATATCATTTTC
>CAZXQK010000257.1:0-2295 GCA_964642785.1 uncultured Faecalimonas sp. | reverse complement strand
TTGTTCAGGTCAAAGAAGCGGTATCGCAATGCTTTGGTGTTGAAGGGTCTGTGATTGACGAAGTCGTTCAGGAACGATCGAACAGCCGATATGTGATTTTGGCAAAGAAAGTATCCTATACGCAGGCACAGGAATTTGAGGCATTGAAAACGGAAACATATAAAAATGAAAATGGAAAGAGTGTGAAAAAATATCCGTACATTTCCTGTGTTTGGCTGGAAGACGATTATGTCAGGAGTTATCCTTATGGAACACTTGCATCGGATGTGATTGGATTTACTGTTTCCGGAAATGTGGGAAATGCAGGAATTGAGGCTTCTTACAACAGTATTTTAAATGGTACGGATGGTAGAGAATACGGGTATCAGGATACGGATGCTTCACTGGAGCGGACGGTGAAAAATGCAATCAATGGTCAGACGGTGGTATCGACCATTGACATTACGCTGCAGAGCATTGTGGAAAAACATATTCTTGCATTTAATGAGGAACACAAAAATGAAGCAAGAGACGGAGAAGGAAGTGCCAATACGGCAGTGATTATTATGAATCCGAACACCGCTGAGATTTTGGCAGAGGCTTCTTACCCGAATTTTGATTTGAATAATCCGAGAGATTTGACAAAATATTATTCTGAGAGTGCCATTGAGAAAATGACAGATGAAGAAAAACTGACAGCCATGCAGAAACTGTGGAAGAATTTCTGTGTCAGTGATACTTTTGAACCGGGTTCTACCATCAAACCATTTACCATGGCGGCAGCGTTGGAAAACGGGACGTTGTCAGGAAATGAATGGTATACCTGTACCGGGTATCGCGTGATTGCGGGTACCAAAATTCGATGTAATAATCGAAATGGTCATGGGGCACAGTCGCTGAGTGATGGGATTGCCAATTCCTGCAACTGTGTGCTGATGGATGTTGCGACTTCACTCGGAGCTAAGGAATTTTGCCGCTATCAGGAAGTGTTTGGATTTGGACAGAAGACAGGAATTGACCTTCCTGGAGAAGCGGATACAACAGGACTTGTGTATAGTGCAGATAAGATGGGACCAGTAGAATTGGCAACCAATTCCTTTGGACAGGGATTTAATGCGACTATGACACAGATGATTGCGGGCTTTGCATCATTGATCAATGGTGGAAATTATTATCAGCCTCATGTGGTGAAACAGATTCGGGATGAAAATGGAAACGTGGTGGAAAATATCAATCCGGTGTTGTTAAAAAAGACGATTTCAGAGGAAACCAGTGATTTGCTGAAATCTTATATGAAGAAAACCATGACGGACGGTACAGGACGCAATGCACAGGTGGAAGGATACAGCATGGGCGGTAAAACAGGTACTGCACAAAAACTGCCTCGCGGAAATGGAAATTATGTATTGTCGTATATGGGATTTGCACCTGCGGATAATCCGGAAGTGCTGATTTATGTGGTGATTGATGAGCCGAATGCAGAGACGCAGGCAAACAGCGGATTAGTAACGACACTTGCAAAAAATATCATGGAAGAAGCGTTTCCGTATTTGAATATTACAAAAGAATAATCATAACCTCACAAATGTGTTCATAAAGATTAACAACGTTTTGTGAGGTTTTTTTATGAAAAATAAAACATATATCCGAAAAAAGGAATTACTTGTTTTTTTATGTGCAGGGATTTTGCTACTTGGACTCATTGGAAGACTGGCGTATCTGATGATTTTTGAGGCTGATTATTATCAGAAAAAAGCAGAGGATTTGCACGAAAGAGAACGGCAGATTAAAGCTGCAAGAGGTGAGATTGTGGATGTAAATGGTGTGGTTCTGGCGACGAATCAGACGGTTTGCACGATTTCCGTCATTCACAGTCAGTTGGAAGACACAGAGCAGGTGATCCGGGTGCTGACAGAGGAACTGGAACTGGAGGAAGCAGTAGTACGGAAAAAGGTGGAAAAGGTATCTGCAAGAGAACTGATCCGCTCCAATGTTGCAAAGGAAGTTGGAGATAAAATCCGAGAATATGAAATGGCGGGAGTGAAGGTGGACGAGGATTATAAGAGGTATTATCCGTTTGATAATCTGGCATCGAAGGTACTTGGATTTACCGGAAGTGATAATCAGGGGATTATCGGACTGGAAGTCAAATACGAATCTTATTTAAAGGGACAGGATGGAACTATTCTCACGACAACAGATGCAAGAGGTATTGAACTTCAGGGGGTTGCAGAGGAACGGATAGAACCGGTTGCGGGGAAAACGCTGCAGGTAAGTCTGGATTATAACATTCAAACATATGCGCAGCAGGCAGCG
>CAZXQK010000256.1:0-2300 GCA_964642785.1 uncultured Faecalimonas sp. | reverse complement strand
TTCGTATCATGGTAGTTCCAGAACAGGTGTCTGATGCAGACATGGTACTGATGGCAAGGAATATTTCAAAACAGATTGAGTTTGAATTGGAATATCCGGGTCAGGTAAAAGTAAATGTGATTCGTGAATCACGTGTTACAGATTACGCAAAATAAATAATTTGAACCCTTGTGTTATGCAAGGGTTCTTTTTAAATTCGGTTATAGTATACTGATGATACATTTTACGAGGACGGGATTTACATATACTTCCAAAAGGACACCAATTAGAAACAGCAGACTGACAAAAAGTGTTTTCATGCGATTCCACTGCCTTTCCGGATAGTAAAACCAGTAAGTGAATAGAATCCCAAGTTGCATTCCGTAGAAAAGCACTTGTGGAAACAGCGCACCAAAGCAAAGAAACAATCCCTTGAATCCCAGATTCAATACAGAAAGCACACATAAACTGCCGGTAAAAAATCCAATACACAAAAGACAGACGGATACCAATAATTTTTTCCGTTTCATACAACTGAGCGTACAGAGGATACCGAAAAACAGGATGCGGCTTTTTGCTACATACCAGATGTATTTTTGTGCATGCAGATCTGTTTGCAGGAAACGTTGCAGATTTCCTTTTGAAAACAGGTCGCCTGCAACTGTCTGAGTGTTTGGAAACAGATTTTCATATATTATTCCTAAGAAAAAACCAACTGCTAACAAGATAAGTAGAAGTTGGTTTTTGTTACGATATCGAAATTTACGCATGTGCCTACCTCCGTCATGAGATAGTACATTATATGTCTGTCAGTCGGTATCATTCATACATTATAGAGTTTTTTTACGGAATGCAAGAGTTTCCAAATGCAGAGACAGCTGATGAGCAGTTGACTGAGAAGCAGTCCGTTGAGATATCCTTTGATTCCCCAGAGGGCGATGAAAAACCATACACCGCAAATACGCACAGACAGACCGCATAAGTTAATCAAAAAGGAAGCATTGACTTTCCCGAGTCCGTTTAACATGCTGATAAGTGTTGTGTTCATATATAGGAACGGACAAATCCAGGCAAGTGTCTGAATGAAATCTCCGGCAAGGCTGCTGCCAAACAGGAGGAGACCGGCCAGATTTCCCAAAGCGAGAAAGAGGATACCACATAAACTGCCAAGTCCGAAGCCGAATAGGATTACTGCCTGAATCAGGTGCTTCAAGCGGTCTGTACGCTGCTCGGCCTGGATTTCGGCAACAGTCGGAAGAAGCATGGTGGAAATGGAGTTAGTCAGTGCAGTTGGAAATAAAATACAGGGAAGCGCCATGCCGGTCAGAACACCATATGTACTCAATGCTTCCGAGTTTGAATATCCGAATCGTTGCAGGCAAATAGGAATGGAGATGGTTTCCACGCTTTGCAGGAGATTCATCAGTACCTTGTTGGAAGTAAGCGGAAGTGTTAAGGACAGCAGTTCTCTCTGTAAGCCCAAGGTGTCTGACAGAAAGGAAAGGGAGAAGGCATGGTGAGGGCGAATGAAAAAATATCGGATGCAAAAACCGGCGGAAATAGATTCACCGAATACCAGTCCCAAAACAGCGATCCATATGGTTGCACCCTGCGTACTGTGTTCCAAAATGCGATAGACCAGATAGATACTTCCGACTCTGGCAAGTTGTTCTGCGAACTGGGAAAGTGCCGGTATCTGAATCTTCTTTTGTCCGAGATAGTATCCGCAGATGCAACTGTGTATCGCAGAAAAAGGCAGGGCAAATGCCAGAATCTGAAGAAGCGGTTCACAACGCAAATCTCCAAGCAGGTAGATGGAGATTTGTACGGAAAATTTCTGAATGCAGAGCCCGAGGAACAGTGTAACACTTACGGAAAGAAGCAGTCCATGGTAAAGCAGGGCATCGGCTTCTTTCTTTTTGCCAAGCAACGTTTTTTGTGCCACGCTTCGAGCCAGGGCGGTTTCGAGTCCGGCAGATGAGAGGGACAGGCAAAGGGTATAGACCGGGAAAATCAGTTGGTATAGTCCCATTTGTTCTTCACCGAATGTGTGACTTAGAAAAATCCGGAAGAAAAAACCGATGAGACGGGTGAGAAAACCGGTCAGTGTCAATATGAAGGTACCTTTGAGGAGGGTGTGTCTGGACATGATTTCACCTGAAACTAATATCATTTAAAGATATTCGTTTTTGTCCCTTGACAGAACAAAAAGAGAGTGCTATTCTACAAAAAGATGAAAAACCTAGTAAAACGCTAGGAATTAAAAATAAAGAAGGTGATACCTTGAAAATATCGACAAAAGGGCGTTATGGTCTGCGTGC
>CAZXQK010000255.1:0-2320 GCA_964642785.1 uncultured Faecalimonas sp. | reverse complement strand
GGGAATGCAACCGTCGGTCTTACCTTTGATAAATCCACTTCTACAACCTCATCATATTCGGCATCCTCATCTGCAGTGTAAATCGTATACTCCTTATCGGAATGTTCCTTCATATACGCTTCTGCCTTCGCATCCACCGGGAAAATCCCGTTTTTCGCACCTGCCTCAATCGCCATATTCGCCATAGTAAAACGGTCATCCATAGAAAGATGAGCAATACCGTCTCCTACAAATTCCATGGATTTATACAAAGCTCCGTCAACACCGATACGTCCAATGATATGTAAAATAATATCTTTTCCACTGACATATCTGCCTGGTTTTCCGATCAATACAAACTTGATCGCACTCGGCACCTTAAACCACAATTCCCCGGTCGCCATTCCTGTTGCAATATCGGTCGTGCCGACTCCGGTAGAAAATGCACCCAGTGCACCGTAAGTACAAGTATGTGAATCTGCACCGATGATACACTCACCTGCAACAACAATCCCTTTTTCCGGTAAAATTGCGTGCTCAATTCCCATCTGTCCAATTTCAAAATAATGCTTCAGACATTGACATTTCGAAAATTCACGTATCGATTTTGAATTCTCTGCCGACTTAATATCTTTATTTGGTGTAAAATGATCCGGCACCAGGACAACCTTATCTTTATCAAATACTTTGTCTGCCATCTTTTGAAAGACCGGCACTGCCATTGGTCCCGTAATATCATTTGCCATGACTACATCTAATTTTGCTTCAATCAGTTGCCCGGCGGCTACAGAATCTAATCCTGCATGGGCAGCAAGGATTTTCTGCGTCATTGTCATTCCCATGGTTTTAATCCTCCCTTTTAGCCACAATACTTATCTAGTCATTCTAGCACATTTAAATCGGTTATGACAAGTCATTATCGCTACTATTATGAAAGAAATGCATCCAAATATGCAAAATAATGTGCTACAAGATTCATCTCCGGTTTTCGGTGACGGAATCTCCGGCATTTTTTCCTTTGGCGGATCCTCCGGTTCCGGTAGCACGATTATTTTTTCATTTACAACAGTCATCAACAATTCTCCGTTTTCCGGTACTGTTTCCTCACAAATCACAAATACTCCCTCCACCGGAAGATATCCTTCCGGAGTTGTAGTCTCTTTTAAATAGTACATCACCTTCGGATACAGTTTTTCAAAACGCAGTTCACCATGTTCATCCGTCACCGCCTCTGCAACCATCCGGCTGCATGACTCATCCTCATATAACGTAAAGGCGACTCCTTCCAAAGGTTTTTCCTCCGAATCTTTCTTGTGCAGAAGCAAATCATACGTCATTACCTTTTCCTCTACCACCGGATACTGATATGTCGATACAACCTCTGCATCTCCCTTTGCCGTAATCTGTCTGATATAAACCGTTTCATTCAGCAGATACCCTTCCGATGCCTTTTCTTCCTGAATCACAAGAGTTCCGAGGGGGAGTCCGGGAAACAGTGCATCTCCGGATAACAGATAATCTTCCGTATAATAAATCCTTCCCTCTTCATCTGTTTCAAATACCCATGTGTACTTTGCTTGCTGCCCCAAGCTTTCCGGATTCACATTTTCTTCCCACAGTCCTGCATAATATTGCACCAAAAACCTGGCTCCCTGCAGACTCGCCGCACCCTGTGGCTCATGCTCTTTGGTATCTGCATCAACCTTTTCTATGAGAATATCAACCGGATTCACCTGAGGAACATCCGTCAATTGCAATGTCGTTGTCTGATCAGCTTTTATGCTAAACGAAGTTACCTGATTGCTTTTTGCATATCCCTTCGGTGCTGTTGTTTCTTTTGCATAATAGGTTCCGACTTCCAACTCTATCGTATTAGAATCTCCGTTTGCATCAAAAGTCAACGTTCCCACCTTCATATTTTCTGCAAGGGAACTGTTCATGTAAATGCTGTATTTTGCACCGGACAGCGAGTAACAGGGATTTCCGTTACTGATAATCGGATTTTGCGATACTTTTTTGGCAACAACCTGTCCTTTCTGCGGTTTGGGTTGCTCTACCTTATAGAAAGCCAGATTCTGCATTGCATCCGAAGCAGTAATCGCCATGTATGCCTTAAAGTTTTCCGGAGGACTCGGATAATTCTCCGGGTGATTTACTATATCCCAATAAAATGCGTCATACTTTGCGCTCGCGCCCGTCTCCTGCTCTCCGATATTTGCATCAGATACTGCAATGGCAGTCAAAACGTGTGCTTTTTCATCTGTCCCCAGTGTATTTTTCGGTCCATTATACCCATAATAAAGCGCTTTTCTTAAAACCTCGTTATTACAGGCTTCAATAC
>CAZXQK010000254.1:0-2325 GCA_964642785.1 uncultured Faecalimonas sp. | reverse complement strand
GGCCATCAGGCAATGTATTTTAGATGTGGATATCGAGCAGAAAAAGATGACGATTCATTTAATGGAAGGGTTGGTATAGCGATGCATTTTCATATATTAACATTGTTTCCGGAGATGGTTTTAGATGGATTAAATACCAGCATTATCGGACGGGCTCAGGGGAAAGGGCTGCTTTCTGTTGAAGCGGTCAATATTCGTGATTTTGCGGAAAATAAGCACAACCGGGTAGATGATTATACTTATGGAGGTGGTGCGGGTATGCTGATGCAGGCAGGACCTGTTTACAACGCATATCAGTCTGTTGTGGAAAAGGCAAAGAGTAAGCCGAGGGTGATTTACCTGTCACCGCAGGGCAGAACGTTTTCGCAGGGTATGGCAGAAGAATTTGCAAAAGAGGAAGAATTGGTTTTCCTGTGCGGACATTATGAGGGCATTGACGAGCGTGTTTTGGAAGAGATTGTAACAGATTATGTTTCCATCGGGGATTATGTACTGACCGGGGGAGAACTTCCGGCGATGGTGATGATCGATGCGATTTCCCGTCTGATTCCGGGAGTGCTTCACAACGATGTATCGGCAGAATTTGAAAGTTTTCAGGACAATCTTCTGGAATATCCACAATATACAAGACCGGAAGAATGGCATGGGAAAAAGGTTCCGGAGATACTGCTTTCCGGTCATCATGCCAATGTGGAGAAGTGGAGAAGGGAACAATCCATTATCAGGACGGCTGAACAGAGACCGGATTTGCTGGAAAAAGCAAATTTAACAGAAAAAGAGAAAGAAATTGCAAAAAAACACTTGAAAAGTTTGGAATAGTATGGTATCCTATCTAGGCTTGTGAGAAGAAAGAGATGGTCCTCTGGTACAAAAGAGTATTAAGAACGTCCGAATAATAAGGAGGCACAACATGAACGATATTATTAAGAAAATTGAAGCTGAACAATTGAAAGCAGAAGCACCTGTATTTAATGTTGGTGATACTGTAAAGGTATACGGTAAAATCAAAGAAGGAAACCGTGAAAGAATCCAGGTTTTCGAAGGTGTAGTACTGAAGAAACAAGGTGGCGGCGCAAGAGAAACATTTACGGTTAGAAAAAATTCTAATGGTATTGGCGTTGAAAAGACTTGGCCATTGCACTCACCGAACGTAGAGAGAGTAGAAGTTATCCGCAGAGGTAAAGTAAGACGTGCGAAACTGAACTACTTAAGAGGACGCGTTGGTAAGAGAGCGAAAGTAAAAGAATTAGTAAAATAGTAAATGTGAGAGGGACAACTACATAATCTGAGTTGTCCCTTTTTGTTTTGCATCTCTTAAAGAGAGGATAGATATGTCGAACTTAACATTTGGTAAAAAGAAACGTCGGGTGAATTACGATTTGCTGCGGGAAGTACTTACATGGACATTTCAGATTGTAATTGTTTGTTTTGCTGCATTTGTTCTTGTGTGGTACTTCGGTATGAGGGTCAGTATGATTGGTGATTCCATGAAGCCGAGACTGAGCAATGGAGACATTACGCTGGTTAATAAAATGGTTTATAATATGGGAACGCCGAAGCGGGGCGATGTGATTGCCTTTCAGCCGAACGGAAATGAAAACGCACATTATTATATCAAACGGATTGTAGGACTTCCGGGCGAAACAATCGAAATTCGTGATGGAAACATCATAGTAAACGGAAAAGAAATAAAAGAAAGATACGATGCAACGCAAATTGAGGATGCGGGACTTTTGAGTGAACCGATAACATTGGGGAACAACGAGTATTTGGTTCTGGGTGATGACAGACAAAACAGTGAGGACAGCAGAAGTACAGAGATTGGCAATGTGAAGCGGACAGATATTGCAGGAAAGGTTTGGTTTGTGATTGCCGGTGAGAAATTTGGGTTTGTAAGATAGAGGGAGAGATTATGCATTTTCAGTGGTATCCGGGTCATATGACAAAAGCAAAGCGTATGATGCAGGAGAACATCAAATTAATTGATTTGGTAATTGAACTGGTAGATGCGAGGATTCCGATGAGCAGCCGGAATCCGGACATTGACGAACTGGGGAAAAATAAAGCAAGATTAATTCTGTTGAATAAATCAGATTTAGCTGAGGAAAAGCAAAATGATGCCTGGGCGGTTTTTTTTAAAGAAAAAGGCTATTCTGTGGTAAAAGTAAATTCGAAAAAAGGCGGCGGAATCAAATCTATTCAGGGGGTGATTCAGGAAGCCTGTAAGGAGAAAATCGAACGTGACCGAAAGCGTGGCATTTTAAACCGTCCGGTAAGGGCAATGGTCGTGGGGATTCCAAACGTGGGTAAATCTACGTTCATCAA
>CAZXQK010000253.1:0-2342 GCA_964642785.1 uncultured Faecalimonas sp. | reverse complement strand
GATCAATCTGATGCTGCTTCCAATCCTACTGTATTTCTATTATGAATTTCCGGTGTATTCCATTTTCTTTAATCTGTTTGTGATTCCGCTGATGAGTGTAGTGCTTGGAGCAGGCATGACAGGGAGTCTGCTTGTGATGGCAGGTATTCCACTTGGTAGGGCGGGACTGCAGGTTTGCAGTTGGATTTTTGATTTGTTTGAAACGGTCAGCAGATTCGGAAGCCGTCTTCCGTTTGCCCGTCTGGTGACGGGACAGCCGGAGGTATGGAAACTCGTTTTATACTATCTTTTGTTGGGTGCGGGATGGTATCTGGTATACCATTACAAAAAAGAAAAGGGACGGACAGTCCGGATCGCTTTTATAGTGCTGTGTTGTATCTTGTTTTTTTCGATTTCCTATCGTTTACATAGTGGAGTGCAGGTTACCATGCTGGATGTCGGACAGGGGGATGGTATCTTTATCCGGGGACCGAGGGGCGGTACTTATCTGATTGACGGGGGCAGCAGTGACGTGAAACAGCTTGGCAGATACAGGATAGAACCATTCCTGAAATCCCAAGGGGCAGGCACACTGGATTATGTCTTTCTAACCCATGGGGACAGCGACCACTACAGCGGTGTTTTAGAATTGTTGCAAAGGCAGGATGTGGGTGTGAAAGTCAAATGTCTTGTCCTTCCCATTCATTGGGAATTGGAAGAAGCGTTAAAGGAAGTGGCGGAGGAAGCGAAGAAGCAGGGAGTTTCGATGGCGGTGATGCAGTCCGGAAATCAGATTCATGAGGGAAACTTTTCGATTTCCTGCGTCCAGCCTGCAGAAAACGAGGAGCATCTAAAAGGGAATGAAGGATCGCTGGTGCTGACCGTTATTTATGAGGAGTTTTCCATGCTCTGTACCGGTGATGTGGAAGGAACAGGAGAACAGGCGCTTACAAAGCGGTTACAGGGAGAACGATTTACAGTGCTGAAGGTGGCGCACCATGGTTCGAAAAATTCCAGCTCTGAAACATTTTTAGATGTGATTTCTCCAAACGTGGCCTTGATTTCTGCGGGAGAGGACAATACTTACGGACATCCCCATTCGGAGACTCTGGAGCGGTTAAAAGAAACCGGAAGCAGGATTTATGAAACAGCAAAAAGTGGTGCGATCACTTTGCAAACAAACGGGAATACATTGACAATCGATTGCTTTTTATATTAGAATATAGTGAAATATGCATGGGAAGGGGAAGAGCATGAAAAGTCTGAATGAAGATTTAAAAACAGGAAACATAAGTCGAATCTATCTGTTGTTCGGTGAAGAAGCATATTTGAAGAAACAGTATAAGGAAAAACTGAAAAATGCCATGATTTCCCCGGACGATACCATGAACTATGCGTATTATGAAGGCAAGGGAATTAATGTCAATGAAGTCATTGATCTGGCAGAGACTCTGCCCTTTTTTGCAGAACGCAGACTGATCGTATTGGAAAATACCGGTTTGTTTAAAAGCGCCTCTCCGGAACTGGCAGATTACATTAAGGAAGGCATGCCGGATACCACGTCTTTGCTGTTTGTGGAAACGGAAATTGATAAGCGTGGGAAACTATACAAGGCGGTGCAGGCAAAAGGGCGTGCAGTGGAACTGGGACGACAGGACGAAAACACCCTGATTCGCTGGGTGGCAAATCTGGCAAGGCAGGAGCAAAAGGAGATGAGCGAGAAGACGGTTCGTTTCTTTTTGGAAAAAGTCGGGACAGATATGGAAAATATTCAGAAAGAGTTGGAAAAACTGTTTTGCTTCTGCATGGAAAAAGACAGCATTACTGCGGAAGATGTGGAAGAAATTTGCACCACGCAGATTACCAATCAGATTTTTGACATGGTAAATGCAGTGGCAGATAAGCAGCAGAAAAAAGCACTCGGTTACTATTATGATCTGTTGGCACTTAAAGAACCGGCTATGAGGATTCTGTTTTTGTTGACCAGACAGTTTAAATTATTGTTGGAAGTTAAGGTTATGGACAGACAAGGGTATGGCAGAAAAGAGATTGCTTCAGACACCGGGCTTCACCCTTTTGTAGTCGGGAAATATCAGGCACAGGCAAAATCATTTTCAGAAAGTGAACTGCGCCGGATTATGGAGGACGGTGTGGAGACGGAGGAAGCCGTGAAAACGGGACGGCTTGCCGATGTGCTAGGTGTAGAATTATTTATTATGAAATATTCAGTATAAAGGAGAATGTCAGATGGCAGGAATAGACCAAAAGAACATCAGAAATTTTTGTATTATCGCACATATCGATCACGGAAAGTCTACGCTGGCAGACCGTATCATCGAAAAGACAGGGCTTTTAACCAGCCG
>CAZXQK010000252.1:0-2347 GCA_964642785.1 uncultured Faecalimonas sp. | reverse complement strand
AGTGAATGCAACCTTAAGGGCATAGAGGGGTTGCATTTAGTTTGGAAATCAAGGTTCTTTTGAACAAGGATAGAATCTTGTAGAAAGTCCTTGTATATTTTGAACAGTTGTATTAGAATAGACGGAGAGCAGGGCAAAGGCACTGTTACTTGTAAAAGGAGGATATATATCATGGCATACGTAATTACAGATGAATGTGTAGAATGTGGTGCATGTGCAGCACAATGTCCGGTTGAGGCTATTTCTGAAGGAGATGGAAAATACGTAATCGACGCTGATACATGTGTAGAATGCGGAGCTTGCGCAGCACAATGTCCGGTAGAAGCTATTGTAGAAGAATAATAGTTTGATTTATATGAAACAAAACTCCTGATGGTAAGTAAGAACTTATTGTCAGGAGTTTTTTTGTTGCAAGCAAATAAGAAACCTTCGATTTTTCTTGAAATCAATGCAGAGAAGTGGTAGAATTTTTTGATAATTATAGAAATTATTTGAAGGAGGTTTTCTTTATGAAAAAAAGAGTTTTTAGTATGTTTTTAGTACTTGTGATGTTATTTTCACTCGTATCGACTTTTAACCTGACGGCATTTGCCGGTGTGTCATATTCGGAAGACACGATTATCATTTCGTTGGATGAAAATGGGATTCCTCAAAATGCAAGTGGGACAGGTTGGGAATATGATTCTGATGAAGAAGTTTTGACATTGCAAAAGGGAGATTCTTTTGCAGTTGACGGTGAATGCAACGTAGCAGTTACAAATTTAGGTACGATTGTTGGCGGAACATACAACAAAACCGTAAATAATACGGGAAGTACAAACAATATGAAAGAGCAGGGTGGTGTGATTGAAAACGGAATTTTTAACGGTGATGTAAATAACTATCATGGTTGGAACACCTGCACCATAAACAATGGTACGTTTAATGGAAAGGTTACGTTGGGTAATCACGGTGTTATTAACAACGGTAAATTTTTAGGTGATTTTGAAATGAAACTCGGTTATACCATTAATGCCGCAACCTTTAAAATCGAATTTGAAGCAAATGGTGGTAATTGGTCTAAGTCTTATACTGCTCCTACTACATACAACTACAGTACAAGTGCAGGTATTAAACTTCCTACAGCCGATGATATTTCAAAAGATAATGTAATATTTTACGGTTGGTACAGTGATGCGGACTTTTCGGGTGATGCCATTATCGAAATACCTGCAAAAGCAGCCGGTAAACTTACCTACTATGCAAGGTATGTAGATTCTGATGCAACATGACAGTTTATCGGAGAACAGGCTGTTCTAGATACTGATTATGCTATTGACAGCAATGGAAATTACCGTATATTTACGGCAAAGGGTTTGGCGAAACTTGCCAATGTTGTAAATGGTGGTGATTCACTTGAAGGTAAAATCATAATTTTGGAAAATAACATTGATTTACTAAACGGTGGTGTCACAGGCTATAGTGCCGCCAGTGTGAATGACCTGAACAGTTGGATTCCGATAGACGGATTTGCTGGAACTTTTGACGGTAACGGAAAAGAAATATCGAATTTGTATATTTCAAGCCAAAACAAGAAAGCCGGTCTTTTCGGTTACAGTAAAGGAACGATAAAGAATCTTACAATCAAAAGCGGTTCTATAGAAGTTACATCTTCATTGTCCGATGCAGTTTTGGTCGGTGCAATTGCTTCAGTGAATGCCAGAGTCATTGAAAATTGTGTGAACCTTATTGACATTTCTGTGGAAGGAGCGGTATATGCCGGAGGAATAGCGGGTGAGACAAATACATCCGATAAACATGTGAAAATTTCTGACTGTAAAAATTACGGAAAAATATCCTCCACAAAAGGAAACAATTACTTAGGTGGCATTGTGGGTTATCAGTTCAGCGGTTTTTATACAAATTATACAGTAACTGTAGAAAATTGTATAAACGAGGGAAATATAAGCGGCATGTTTAACACAGGAGGCATTTCCGGAACAGTAAAGAATCAAGCTGCTACAACATCTTCGCTTGTACGAAATTGTATGAACAAGGGCATAATTGTTGGTGATAAAGCCGGTGGAATAACGGGTTATTCAGAAAGAGGTTATGTTTATAACAGTTATAATTTTGGGACTGTTACCGGAGGGAAATACGGTGGCGACATTGTGGGATTTAATTATTATAGTATAGCAGAAATTGCCAACTGTTATAATGCGGGTACGGTAACTGCAACCGGAGATAAAGGCGCCGTTGCGGGCAGAATATCCTACGGCAAGGCTTATAACTGCTATTACCTTTCGGATGATGAAATAACAGCGGCGGGTCAATTGGCAAATAAAGGCAGCGCAACAGACTGTTTGTC
>CAZXQK010000251.1:0-2357 GCA_964642785.1 uncultured Faecalimonas sp. | reverse complement strand
CGTACCAGCGTCGGGTCAAACTTCATCCGGAACTCTGCTTCTTTGGCACTTTCCACACTGGAGATAATTTGTTCCATCCCTTCTGCAACTGCCGGATTCAGATATCCGTCCAATTTCTGTCTGCAGAAACGGATTCCTTCAATGTCTCCTGTAATCTCATCAAACAGTGCCAGATAGGTATCTACATTTTCTTTTGTGTATCCGCCAAGTTCATATAACTCATTTGCAACGCCTTCTGCACCGATTTTATCCATTTTATCTAAGATAATAAATACTTCATCGTAATCTTCCTCACGAAATCCGCTGTATGCCGCCATTGCCTTTAAGATATTTCTGTCATTGATGCAAACCGTAAACTGCTGAAATCCCAGTTTACCAAGCATGGCTGTGGTGGCAAGTATCAGTTCAATCTCTGCAAGATTACCTGCTTCCCCCAAAATGTCAATGTCGCACTGCATAAACTGTCGGAATCGTCCTCTCTGCGGACGATCTGCTCTCCACACATTTCCAATCTGCATTGCTTTAAACGGTGATGGAAGTTCATTTGCATGGTTCGCATAATATCTTGCCAGCGGAACCGTCAAGTCATAACGCAATCCTCCGTCTACCAAATCTGCTTCTGTATCTGCACTTTCCAATTTCAGTTTTTCCCCACGTTTTAAAATCTTAAAAATCAGTTTTTCATTATCGCCGCCCTGCTTGCTGCACAGGTTTTCAATATGCTCAACACATGGCGTTTCCATCGAAGTAAATCCGAATGTCTTATAAGTATCCTTTATCATCTGTATCACATAATCCCGGATTTCCATTTCCTTCGGAAGCATGTCCTTCATACCGGTAACCGGTTTTTTCTTTAATGCCATAACAGTTCTCCTTTTCGTTCTATCATTTCATCAATTCGGCTGATATATTGTTCAATATCCCGTACATTCTCTGTCCGGACAATCTTTTTGGTATTTCCGGTCTTCGGGTCTGTCGTCACCTGATCCTCCGGAAGTACGATCTTGGTAGACGAACCTGCACCCACTGCGAGAATCGATTGTTTTTCTTCCATAATAAGTATATTGTATATTCCGGCTTTGTCAACCTTTGCATAGCCAACATTTTCAAAATTTCCGGCAATATTTTTCTGTCTGTACAGATAATACGGCGTTAAATCCATCTGTTTTGCATATACACCCGCAAGTTCTATCATTTCAGACAGTGTTTCTGCAATCTTCGCATCGTTTTCTCCATCTGTCTTTCCCTGTCTCTTCTTCTCCTGTGTCATTCGGGATGCCCGCTTCATTGCAAGAGCATGCACCGTCAGACTATCCGGTGCCATCTCCTCTATCTGCTCCAAAGTATCCTGCATATCTGCCACTGTTTCTCCCGGAAGTCCTGCAATCAGATCCATATTAATGTTCTCAAATCCAATCTCCCTTGCCATCTGATACACACGCCGAATGTCCTCTACCGTATGTCTTCTTCCAATGACATCCAGTGTCTTTTGCTGCATGGTCTGCGGATTAATGGAGATTCTTCCAATTCCATGTGCCTTTAGCACTTCCAGTTTCTCTCTTGTGATACTGTCCGGTCTTCCGGCCTCCACCGTAATCTCTTTTAAATCTGCATAGGAAAATCGCGTTTCCAAATGTGTCAGCAGTCTGCATAACTGCTTCGGTGTCAGTGTAGTCGGTGTTCCACCACCGACGTATACCGTATTCAGTTTCTTCTGCTTGGTGCGTTCCGCAATAAAATCCAGTTCCCTGCATACCGCATCTAAATATCCGTCTACCCGCTGACTCCACTCTGCAATCGGATAGGACGTAAAGGAACAATACGAACAGGTCGTCGGGCAGAACGGAATCCCCACATACAGGCTGTAACCATCCTGATAATCCAACTGCTCTAACAGACCCTTTTCCTTCTTCGCCACCGCAAGTCCCAGATGTGCTTTTTCTTCTGTTACCCGGTATTGTTCCTGCATATAAGCAATCACTTCCGCATCGGATTTTCCCTGTTCCATCAACTGCATCATCGGTTTTGTCGGACGAACTCCGGTCATAAATCCCCATGCAAGTTCTTTTCCGGTCATTTGCGACAGCCAGCCATACACTTTCCGATTCACAAACCGTTTTCGCATTTTCCGGTCTTCTATATCTGCCATTTCTTCTTTCGAAATGGTAAACTGCCGCCACTTGCCCTCTGTCTCCATCTGTATGTCACATACATTCGGATTCTCTGTCTTCACTTTCTGTTCTATCTCCGTCTCCGGACAAAATGCTTTGCTGATATGGTACATATCGTACGCAAACATTTCATGATTTACCTGAATCTTTATCATCTCATACCTCTTTGTATTACAGAAACGGATT
>CAZXQK010000250.1:0-2358 GCA_964642785.1 uncultured Faecalimonas sp. | reverse complement strand
ACCCATATTACCGAACGCCATCATCTG
The DNA here is from genome assembly GCA_964642785.1 of uncultured Faecalimonas sp. Lineage (GTDB taxonomy): Bacteria > Bacillota > Clostridia > Lachnospirales > Lachnospiraceae > Faecalimonas. Next base: position 2,331 of record CAZXQK010000250.1, on the reverse strand, counting down.
AACGTTTACAGCTGTACCCCAAGAATAAGGAATATCGTTGTCACGACGGTATACGTTTGCACGCGGGTTGTCCCAAGAACGGAATACGGCTTTTACAGCTCCCATCAACTGTTCCTTCGGATCATCCGGGAAATCTTGTCCGATTTTCGATTTATATTCAGCCTTGAACTGATTTGCCAGTTCTTTCAGATCTTCTGCTGTAAGGTCTACATCCTGTGTAACCCCTTTTTCTTCTTTCATCTTGTCGATAAGTTCTTCAAAATATTTCTTACCAACTTCCATAACAACGTCAGAATACATTTGAATAAATCTTCTATAGCAGTCACGTGCCCATCTTTCATTACCTGTTTTCTTAGCAACAACTTCTACTACTTCTTCATTCAAACCAAGGTTCAAAATTGTATCCATCATCCCCGGCATAGATGCTCTTGCACCTGAACGTACAGATACGAGTAACGGATTTTCCAAATCTCCAAATTTCTTTCCTGTAATTTCTTCCATCTTAACGATTGCTTCGTTAATCTGTGCCTGAATCTCGTCATTAATCTGACGTCCATCTTCGTAATACTGCGTACACGCTTCTGTTGAGATGGTAAATCCCTGTGGTACCGGAAGACCTAATTTTGTCATCTCAGCAAGGTTTGCACCTTTACCACCAAGGAGGTTTCTCATGCTTGCATCACCTTCGGTGAACATATAAACCCATTTTGTCATATTCATTATGACCTCCCTCTATAAATGCTGTTACATGGTTTGTTAAATCAACCACATATTTATTCTATCTGTTTTTCACATATTCGTCAAGGATTTCATCATTCTCCTGCCAAAAATGTACAATATCCCCTATAAGCCTCATAAACATCGGCTTTGCTTGTCACTTCCCATGGTGCGTGCATACTAAGAACCGCAACACCACTGTCAATGACATTCATTCCGTAATTTGCCAGAATATAGGCAATCGTACCGCCACCGCCGGCATCCACCCTGCCAAGTTCCGCTGTTTGGAAATGCACATCCTGTTTTTCAAAAATACGTCTTATATAGGCAATATATTCCGCATTTGCATCATTTGAACCGCTCTTCCCCCGACTTCCGGTATATTTATTAAACACAATGCCATGTCCGAAATAAGCAGTATTTTTCTTTTCAAATACGCTTTCATACATCGGATCAAATGCCGCACTGACATCAGAGGAAAGCATTTTCGAATTTGCCAGAGTTCTTCTGACTTTCAGCGGTGAATCCTCGCCCATGGCAGCCATCAGTTCTGCCACTACATTTTCGAAGAAGCGGGATTGCATTCCGGTTGCTCCAACACTTCCGATTTCTTCTTTATCTACCAACAGACAGCAGGCTGTCTTCTTCAAATCCTTGGCTTCTAACATAGCCGCCAAAGAAGAGAACGCACAGACTCTGTCATCCTGTCCGTATCCGATAACCATACTTCTGTCCAGTCCACAGTCACGTGCTTTCCCTGCCGGAACAATTTCCAATTCTGCCGAAAGAAAATCTTCTTCTTCCATATCATATTTTTCTTTCAAAAGTTTCAATACATTTGCTTTCACTGCTTCTTTTTCTTCTCCTTCAAGAGGCATATTCCCGATTAACAGATCCAGTTTTTCGCCTTCAATTACCTTGGATGCTTTTGCTTCCATCTGCTCTCCTGCCAAATGAATTAAAAGATCTGTGATAACAAGTACCGGTTCCGTTTCGTCTTCTCCGATCACAACGTCCACAACAGAACCATCTTTCTTTGCAACCACACCATGAATTGCCAGAGGAATCGTCACCCACTGATACTTCTTTACCCCGCCATAATAATGCGTATCTAAATATGCCAGTTCACCCGTCTCATACAGCGGATTTTGCTTCACATCAATGCGTGGAGAGTCTACGTGAGCCCCCAGGATATGCATCCCGTTTTCCAACGGTTCTTCCCCAATCTGGAACATGGCAATAGTCTTTTCCATACACACTGCATAAATACGGTCACCCTTTTTTACATCCTCCTTGTTTGCAATCACGTCTTTCAAATCTTTATATCCGGCTTTTTTCGCCATCTCTACTGTCTCACGAATGCATTCTCGTTCGGTTTTACCGCAATCAAGATATGTTTTGTATTTTTCATTTAATGCCTGTACTTCCTGCAATTGTTCCATAGAATAAACGTTCCACAAATTCTTTGTTTCCATAATAATTCTCCTTTCAAAGAACAGAGAAGACGTAGCAAAATACTACGCCTCTTTGTTATATGCTCATGTAATTAAAATGTAAATTTATCTTCAAAATATGCTTTCAAATCCGCGATTTTGATTCTTTCCTGCTCCATTG
>CAZXQK010000249.1:0-2363 GCA_964642785.1 uncultured Faecalimonas sp. | reverse complement strand
CCAAATCTGATTCAGACACTGGAACACACACCGGCATTGGTACATGGAGGACCGGTTGCCAATATTGCACACGGCTGCAACAGTGTGAAAGCTACAAAAATGGCATTGAAACTTGCAGACATTGCCATTACAGAAGCCGGATTCGGTGCTGATTTGGGTGCAGAAAAATTCATGGATATCAAATGCCGGATGAGTGGTTTTAAGCCGGATGCAGTTGTTTTGGTCGCGACGGTGCGTGCGTTAAAATATAATGGCGGCGTTGCAAAAAAAGATTTGAATGAAGAAAATTTGGAAGCCCTTGCAAAGGGAATCGTGAATTTGGAAAAACACATTGAAAATGTACAGAAATTTGGTGTTCCGGTGGTTGTTACATTGAATTCCTTTGTAACAGATACGGAAGCAGAGTATGAGTATATCAAAAACTTTTGTGAGGAAAGAGGCTGTGAATTTGCTCTTTCTGAAGTGTGGGCAAAAGGCGGTGAAGGCGGAATTGCATTGGCAGAAAAAGTTCTTCATACATTAGAGACGAAAGAAAGTAAGTTCCATACATTATACGAGGATACTCTTTCTTTGAAGGAAAAAATTGAAACCATTGCAAAAGAAATTTATGGTGCTGACAGCGTAGAATTTGCACCGGTTGCTGAAAAACAACTGGCAAAGATTACCGATATGGGGTATGGAGAACTGCCAATCTGCATGGCGAAAAATCAATATTCCTTATCAGATGATGCAACGCTCCTTGGAAGACCAAAGAACTTTAAGATTCACATTCGGGAAGTGTATGTGAATGCAGGTGCAGGATTTGTAGTTGCACTGACAGGTGCGATTATGACCATGCCGGGACTTCCGAAGGTACCTGCTGCAAATGGAATTGATGTAAACGAAGACGGTGTGATCACCGGATTATTCTAGGAGAGGATTTATGGCAAAATTAATTGACGGGAAAGCAATTTCCGCACAAATAAAAGAAGAATTAAAATTAGAGGTAGCGCAGTTAAAAGAGAAAGGTATTGTTCCGTGTCTTGCAGTGATTCAGGTGGGAAATGATCCTGCCTCATCTGTTTATGTGAAAAATAAAAAGAAGGCATGTGCGTATATCGGTATTGAATCCCTTTCCTATGAGTTAGAAGAAACTGTTACGCAGGAAACTTTGCTTGAGGTGATTGAGGAACTGAATCACAACGATATGGTAAATGGAATTCTGGTACAACTTCCACTTCCAAAACATATCGATGAAGAAACAGTGCTAAAAGCGATTTCACCGCAAAAAGACGTGGATGGTTTTCATCCGGAAACGGTCGGAAATATGTTTATCGGAAATCAGGGATTTCTACCATGTACACCGGCCGGAATAATCGAACTGCTGAAACGTTCCGGTATTGAAATCGCCGGGAGGGAATGTGTGGTGATTGGTCGTAGTAATATCGTCGGAAAGCCGATGGCTCTTTTACTGCTTCGTGAAAACGGAACGGTTACTATTGCACACTCAAAAACAAAAGATTTGAAAGAAGTGACAAGGCGCGCGGATATTCTGGTTGCGGCTATCGGAAAACCGAAATTTGTGACAGCGGAATATGTAAAAGAAGGTGCCACCGTCATTGATGTGGGGATTCACCGCAATGAACAGAATAAACTCTGCGGAGATGTGGATTTTGACGATGTTGTTTCGAAAGCAGGTGCGATCACACCGGTACCGGGCGGGGTCGGACCGATGACAATTGCCATGCTGATGGATAATTGTGTGGAAACCGTTCGATAAATAGTTGATTTAAAATAAAAAAAGCACTATGATAAATGTAGAAAATAGATTGGAGGCATATCATGTATCAGATTAAACGAGCAGAAATTTTGGCAAATAACATCTACCTGATGGATGTGGAAGCACCGAGAGTCGCAAAACACTGCGAACCGGGACAGTTTGTCATTGTGAAAATGGATGAAAAAGGAGAACGTATTCCGCTTACCATCTGCGATTACGACAGAGAAGCAGGAACTGTTACCATCGTTTTTCAGACCATTGGTGCATCGACACAAAAAATGGCACATTTGAAGGAAGGGGATTACTTCCGGGATTTTGTAGGACCACTTGGCTGTCCGTCTGAATTTGTAAAAGAAAATATGGAAACATTGAAGAAGAAAAAAATCCTCTTTGTAGCAGGCGGTGTTGGTGCGGCTCCGGTCTACCCACAGGTGAAATGGCTGAAGGAACACGAAATCAATGCAGATGTAATTGTTGGTTCTAAGACAAAGGATTTATTAATTTTGGAAGACGAGATGAAAGCAGTAGCCGGAAATTATTATCCTTGTACAGATGATGGTTCATACGGACACGCCGGTATGGTTACATCAAAAATCGAACAATT
>CAZXQK010000248.1:0-2366 GCA_964642785.1 uncultured Faecalimonas sp. | reverse complement strand
TTCATAAACATCCGCCATGAACTTCTCAAAACTGTCCACTTTATTTACCACTAACACAACCGGCTTTCCGGAACGGCGAAGCATATCTGCCACCTTAGAATCCGAATCCTGCAGTCCCTGTCTGACATCTGTCAGAAAGATAATCACATCTGCCGTATCAATGGCAATCTGTGCCTGCTCTCTCATCTGTGATAAGATAACGTCCTTGCTGTCCGGCTCAATACCACCTGTATCAATTAATGTAAAATCCCGATTTAACCAGGATACTTCTGCATAAATTCTGTCTCTTGTAACACCCGGCGTATCTTTCACAATAGAAATCATTTCGCCCGCCAGTGCATTAAATAATGTCGATTTTCCCACATTCGGTCTTCCGACAATTGCTACGATTGGTTTACTCATTACTAATTCTCCCTGTATCTTTCACTTCTTAATATAGTTTCCACAAGTTCCTGTCCGCTTGATTTTACAATATCCACCTCAACTTGTAAAGATTCTTTTACCTGTGTCAGGGTGATATCATCCAGAAATACTTTCTCTCCGTCCCGCAACATGTTGCATGGAAGCAGGAGTCTGTTTCCCAAATACTGATTCTGTAACTGTGCGATCAAATCCTGTCCCGTAACCAGACCGGATACGGTAATCCTCTCCCCGAAGAAATCGTTGCGAATCCAATACAGATGCACGTGCACATTCGGAAACTTTTCCTGTAAACTTTCAAACATCTGTTTCAAATACGGATAGGCTAATTTCCCGGTCGCAACAGAGACATCAACCTCCCTGTCATCGCCCTTCAAATCCGCAAGGGCTTCTGCAAATTCATTGAGCATCAGACGCAGCATGCCGACACCGTTTTCCAGCTGCATATACCCGTCATACCGTTCTTCCTCCGGCATATCCCGTTCTGCCAGAATATACCACTCATCGCCTGCATGGATAAAGTGAAATCCGTATTCCTCATAAATCTGCTTCTGCCACTTTTCTATGGTGTCAATCACTTTCTCCGCATCTTCTTTTGTAAACGGTTCCAGCGGATACAGTCCCTCACGATACTTCGTCAGTCCGACCGGTACCACCGACACGCTCTGCAGATACGGAAGGTATCTTGTCAGATCCCGAATGCTTCTTTCCAATTCTTCTCCGTCATTGACTCCTTTGCAGAGCACAATCTGCCCGTTCATATGGATACCGCCTTCATACAGCCTGTCCACCTTTTTCAAAGCCTCACCTGCGAACCGATTGTTCAGCATCTTACAGCGAAGCTCCGGATTCGTTGTCTGAAACGAAATATTAATCGGCTCCAAATGATACTGCACCATACGCTCCACATCATGGTCACTCATATTGGTAAGCGTAATATAATTTCCCTGTAAAAATGACAATCTGGAATCGTCATCTTTAAAGTAAAGAGTCTCTCTCATCCCTTTTGGCATCTGGTCGATAAAACAGAAAATACATTTATTCCTGCAGGAACGGTATTCATCCATCAGCCCCTGTTCAAATGTAATCCCAAGATCTTCTTCATAATCCTTTTCAATCTCTAATTCCCATTCTTCTCCGTCTGCCTTTTCAATCAGTACTACCAGTTCTTCATCATTGACATAGTAATGATAATCAAAAACGTCTTCGATCGCTTTATCATTAATGGAAATCAACTTGTCCCCCGGTTCAATGCCGAGTTCATCGGCAATGCTCTCCGGCTGTACTTCTTTTATGATATGTTCATGTTTCATTTCATTATTTCCTCAAATTTCTTTTGCTTAATCTCTATCATACTAAATTTACGGAAAAAAAGCAATTTTCAGACTATAAAATCTTGATGAATTATCTTATTTTTGTTAGAATGAAAATATTGACAAACAAATATCATTTTGGAGGCTATCATGGCAAATATTACACAATTAGAAAAAACTCTTCCAACTGCCCCTCTTAAAATCATTGCATTGGACAGTTGCAAGGAATTAGGAAAGAAAGTCAATGACTACATTGTATCTTTCAGACAGGGAGCAAGCAAAGAATTTCCGGCCACAGCTCAACTGGCAAATTATGAATGTGATAACTACTTAGCAGAAAGCGCCTGCCCACGTTTCGGTTCCGGCGAAGCAAAAGGAATCCTGAAAGAATCCATTCGTGGAAAAGATTTATTTATTATGGTGGACGTATGTAATTACAGTCTGACCTACACTGTAAACGGACACGAAAACCATATGTCTCCGGACGACCACTATCAGGATTTAAAGCGTATCATCTCTGCCGCTACCGGAAAGGCACGTCGTATCAATGTGATCATGCCATTCTTATATGAAAGTCGTCAGCACAAGCGTACAAAAAGAGAATCTTTAGACTGTGCTCTTGCACTGGAAGAA
>CAZXQK010000247.1:0-2373 GCA_964642785.1 uncultured Faecalimonas sp. | reverse complement strand
ACTTTGTGACGCTGTTCGTGCATTTGTAACATCCACACAGAAATATGTGACCGGTGAAGTAAAATTCAAACTTTACAAAGGCAATATCATCAAAGCCGGAACGACTTCTCCATATTCTCTGTACAATGAATCACTTGCCAGCTTCACAACCGGTGATATGTATGACCACCACGATGCTGACGGATTCATTACATTATTCGGACTCCCGTTGAAAGTTCGTGCCATGAAATTAGCAGAAGTAAAAGCAAATGAAAAATAAGGACATTAAAATACGGGTGATGCAAGTTACAGCATCACCCGTATCAGTTTTACCAATATCTGCGAATCGACAGAATCGTCTTTAAATATACCGTCGCCTCTTTTACCACGTCTCCCGTACGAGGTGCATGGATCACTCTGGAATTTCCTATGTAAATGGCAACATGACCGTCATAACAGATAATATCCCCCGGGAGTGCCAAAGAGACACCATACTTTTCATCTGTGCCATTTCCACGACTCCAGATTTCTTTTCCGGCAGCTCTCTGATCGTAAGAAACTCTCGGAATCGTAATACCAACTACCTTATGACAATACTGTGTCAGACCTGAGCAGTCCAGACCTTTGTATGGAGTAGTTCCACCCCAGACATAAGTCACACCGAGTTGTGTCCTTGCGGCTGCTACAATGGCTTCTCCTACACTCTTATCTCCATTGCCCTTGTATTCTCCGACAATGACCTGTTGTTTCGCCGCTTCTTCCTTGCGCTTTCTTTCAGCCTCTTCTTCCGCCAGTCGGATTGCAGTGTCAATCTGATCCTGAATATCTCCGACTTCCTTCTTTTTATCTGAAATCTTTTGATCCAACGTCCGCTGTTTCTTCGTCAGATTCGCTTCCAGGACTTCCAACGAAGCCTGCTCTTCTTCCAATGTTGTCTTCAGTTGTGCAATCTCTTCTTTGACTGCCACATATTCCTGCAATGCTTTCCGATCATAGTCATGAACAGCCTGAACCTGTTCCATCTTTTGTAACATATCGGCAATGCTTCCTGATTCCATGATAACCTGCAGAACACTGCTGTTACCATTTTCGTACATCGCAACAATCCGCTTCATCATGTCATCATGCTGTTTCTGCTCGTTGGCTTCTGCCTCCTCCAGACGCTCTGTCGCATCAAGAACCGCTTCACCGGTCGTGATCAGTTTCCGCTCCGTTGCATCAATCTCTGTGAGCAGTTCAGCCAATTCACTCTGCAGGGACTGCATCTCCGTCTCTGCCTGTTTCTTTTGTTGCTCCAACTCGCTCTGGGTCGGTGCCGCAGATACAGAAGATGCGAGCGTAGCTGCTACCAGCAAAGTGACTATCCATATCTTACGTACTTTTTTCATCCAATCTCCCCTTTATTGTTTTTCTCCCCCGTAATTGCCTTTATTTTACATTATTTTCTTATATATTTCAAGAAAATCCGGCAAATTGGATGAATTTTCCTGTTTACTCCACAACACCTTCAAAACCAAGGTCATCCAATGCTTCAAGTGCTGTTTTTACACAGTGTTCGCAACCATTGATGGTCACAGTCTTATCTGCAAGACTAACGGAAAAATCCAATCCTTCCTCTGTTAATAAATTCGTAATTCTTGATACACATTTTTCGCAATGCATATCGGCTACTTTAATCACTGTCATGTTTCTTTTCCTTCCTGTTATTTCATTAATTTTTTGATTACTTCACAAAGTTCATCGACTGCCTCGTCTTTTCCATCCCGTATGTCAGCCACCACGCAGGAATGGATGTGGTTTGCCAGAAGTTCTTTGTTAAAACTGTTGAGTGCCGCACATATGGCAGACACCTGATTTAATATATCCACACAGTAGCGTTCTTCTTCCACCATGTGTTTGATTCCACGCACCTGACCTTCAATCCGGCTAAGGCGTGTCATTAAATCCTTTGTTTCTTTTTCTGAGCGGTGCTTTTTCCGCCCACAACACACTTGCTCACTCATGATTCTCTCCTAATCCAATTTTGCCTTACGAAGTCTGAGGGCATTGCTTACCACGCACACCGAACTGAGGGACATGGCAAATCCGCCTACTACCGGGCTTAGAAGCATGCCGTTTATGGCATACAGTGCTCCCGCCGCCAGCGGTAATCCACATGCATTGTAGAAAAATGCCCAGAACAGATTCTGTTTGATATTGCGAATGGTTGCCCTGCTCAGTTTCATCGCCTTATACACATCATGCAAATCCGATTTCATCAGAACGATATCCCCGGAATCTAAAGCTATGTCGCTTCCGCTGCCGATGGCAACTCCCACATCCGCCTGTACCAGGGCCGGTGCATCATTAATACCGTCACCCACCATCATGACACAGGCACCTTCCTTTTGCAGT
>CAZXQK010000246.1:0-2386 GCA_964642785.1 uncultured Faecalimonas sp. | reverse complement strand
TGATTGTTCTGAGCCTTTGCTATCGCAACCAATTCATTTAGTTTTTTTAAAAATTCTGCTTTCTTTTCCATGAAAATCTCCTGCCTTTTCTTATTGTATCTCTATTATGTCACAATTACGGTCTGGTATCCAGCCCTTTTTAATCTTTGTTCCAATCTGCCCGCTTCATCCAGAGTTCGAAGGTCTCCGACAAGCACACGGTAAAAACCGTCTGTCTGCTCGATTCTTGCAGGGAAATCCATTTCCATCAATTCATCCTGAAGATTTCTTGCATACATCTGGTTGCGGAAAGCACCTGTCTGAACAGAATAGCGGGTTTCCATCGTATCCGGTTCGGAAGGCAATACGGCGATGGTCTCGATAATTCCGTCTGCGATGGCTCTTGCGATCGCATCGAAATTTGCATCGAAAAGTTGATTGTCCGTATTGGAATTGATAAAGCCGACTTCTACAAGAACAGCAGGCATTTTGGTACGTCTGAGTACGATCAGGTTCGGTCTTGCTTTCACACCTAAGTTTACAAAACCGATGGTTTCCAATTGTTCGTTGATATTTTGTGCCATCTCATATTTCACACCGGATAAATCATACACCAGACTTTCTACACCGGATACGACGTTGTCTTCCGGAAATGAGTTTCTGTGAATGGAAATGAAAAAATCAGCATTGGACTCATTTGCGATTTGTGCTTTTTCGAGAGGTGTCTGATATATATCGGTTGTTCGTGTGTAAAGAACCTGAATTCCGTTATTTTCCAAAATCGGACCGATGGCAAGTGCGAGAGACAGAGCATCGTCCTTCTCCTGTCTTCCGTCATAGACCGCACCCGGATTTGCTCCGCCGTGTCCGGCATCTAACATGACTGAATATGGCATAGACATTCTCCTTTATGATAGTTCTGTTTTAGTATATGCAAAGAGGAGAAAAAGGTTTCATCGAATCGAAACGTAATCCGGACATTCACGAAATGGTACTTGAACCTTAAAGATATCAATGATATAATAATGTTTCGGAAAATTATTTTGAGGTGAATGGATATTCATGAAAATAGATATACATACTCATGTTTTGCCTGGTGTCGACCATGGTGCTGAAAATTGGGATGTTTCTCTGGCGATGCTTGCAAAAAGTGCAAAGTGTGGGATAAAGGCAGTGATAGCAACGCCTCATTATCTCCCGTGGAAAAAGAACGTAACGCCGGAATTGATTTGTGAACGGTGCAGAGAAGCAGAGACAAGATTGCAGAAAGAATATGGATATACAATGGATATTTATCCGGGGAATGAGATTTACTACGGTACGGATACAGTAGAACTGTTGAAAGAGAGAAAGGTACTTCCTTTGGGGAAAAGCTGTTATGTACTGATTGAATTTTCGGAAGATGTTGCATATCAAACCATATGTGCGGCAGTGAGAAATTTGCAGTTTTACGGATATAATCCGGTTATTGCCCATGTTGAAAGATATCATTGTTTAAAGCCGACGAATAAGTTGATAGAATTGAAGGATATGGGGGCTTTGCTACAAGTGAATGCAGGTTCTTTTCAGGGTGGCATCTTTGACGAAAAAAGCAACAGGGTGAAGCGTTGGCTGAGAGAAGAATGGATTGATTTTGTGGCTTCAGATATGCATGATATGAAGAAAAGGAAGCCTATGTCGGCAGAACAACTGATGTGGTTGCAAAAAAAATTGAGTTTGGAATATCAGGATAAGCTTTTGTACGGTAATGCTCAAAGAATTTTGACTGATGTAAAAGTGCAGAAAGGAAATAGAAATGGAAAATAAGAAAACATTTGAGGAAGAAATTGATTTGGTATGGCTTGCGTATGCACTGCTAAGGAAGATTTGGCTGATTCTTGCAGTGGCAGTTGTGACAGCCTGCCTGACAGCAGGATATACATTTTTCAAAATAGAGCCTACATATTCTTCAACAGCAACCATGCTTGTGTTGACGAAAGAGACAACATTGACGTCTTTGACGGATTTGCAAATTGGAAGCCAGCTTACGAAGGATTATTCAGTTTTGATTACAAGCAGACCGGTATTGGAACAAGTAATTGAAAATATGGATTTAAAGATGAACTATAAGACCCTGAAAGGAAATGTTTCCATTAATAATCCGGAAGATACCCGGTTGCTTTTCATAACGGTAACCATGAATGATGCGAAACAGGCGAAGGCAGTGGTAAACGAATTGGCGGCAGTTTCTTCGGAATTTATCGGTGATAAGATGGAAGTGAGTCCTCCGAAGGTTGTAGAAGAAGGAGAGATTGGAAGCAAGACAGGCCCTAGTATTACTAAAAATGCTGTGCTGGGATTTGTGGTTGGCGCATTTTTAGTTTGTGCTGTGATTGTTGTACTGGAACTTTTGAATGACACCATCCAG
>CAZXQK010000245.1:0-2410 GCA_964642785.1 uncultured Faecalimonas sp. | reverse complement strand
TTAAAGCCACAGAGCCTGGAAGATATTATTGCGGGAATTGCCCTGTATCGTCCGGGACCGATGGATTTTATTCCACAGTATATCAAGGGGAAAAATGACCAGTCAGCCATTGCGTATGACTGCCCGCAATTGGAACCAATCTTAAAATCCACATATGGCTGTATCGTGTATCAGGAACAGGTGATGCAGATTGTGCGTGATCTGGCAGGGTACACATTGGGACGAAGCGACCTTCTGCGACGTGCCATGTCGAAGAAGAAAGCCGATGTCATGGAAAAAGAGCGACAGAATTTCGTGTACGGAAATGAAGAGGAAGGTGTTCCGGGCTGTATTGCAAATGGCATTTCGGAAGTTACCGCAAACAAAATCTACGATGAAATGATTGATTTTGCCAAGTATGCATTTAATAAGTCCCATGCGGCTGCATATGCCATTGTTTCCTACCAGACAGCCTATTTGAAATACTACTATCCGGTAGAATTTATGGCAGCACTTATGACGTCGGTTATCGACAATGCGGGAAAAGTATCGGAATATATTTATACCTGTCGGCAGATGGGGATTGAGATTTTACCGCCGGATATCAATACCGGTGTGGGAAAATTCTCCGTAGATGGTGCTAAAATCCGCTATGGGCTGGCAGCGATCAAGAGTGTCGGCAGACCGGTAATTGAAGCCATTGTGGCGGAGCGCAAGGAGAACGGAACATTTCGTAATTTGAAAGATTTTATTGAGCGTTTGTCGGGAAAAGAAGTGAACAAACGTACCATTGAAAGTTTCATTAAAGCAGGAGCGTTGGACAGCTTAGGCGGAACAAGGCAGCAGTTTATGATAGTCTATGGAAAAATCGTAGATCAGGTAAATCAGGAAAAGAAATCTTCCATGACGGGGCAGATGAGTCTGTTTGACCTGGTAAGTGAAGAAGAGAAACATGAGTTTGACATTCCGCTTCCGAATGTCGGCGAATATGAAAAGGAAACCTTGCTTGCCTTTGAAAAAGAAGTGCTTGGAATCTATGTCAGCGGACATCCGATGGAACAATATGAAGCAAAATGGAGAAAAAACATTACCAATACGACACTGGATTTCCAACTGGACGAGGAAACAGGACATACCAAGGTGCATGAAGGAGAACGTGCCATTATCGGTGGTATGATCACGGCAAAAACCATCAAACATACGAAGACCAACAAAACCATGGCGTTTCTGAGTATCGAGGATTTGGTGGGAACGGTGGAAGTCGTGGTATTTCCGCGGGATTACGAAAAGAACAGAGCGTATCTGGAGGAAGATTTCAAAGTATTTGTAAAAGGACGTGTGTCTGAGGAGGATGGCAATGCAAGCAAAATCATCTGTGAACGTTTGATACCGTTTGAGGATGTACCATCTGAACTGTGGGTGCGGTTTCCGGATATTCCGACGTATCAGAAAGAGGAAACTACGTTTCTTAAACTGATACATGAATCCGAAGGGACGGACCGGGTAGTGATTTACTGTACACAGGAAAAGGCGGTCAAACGGCTTCCGGCAGGTCACAATGTGACCATCACTCAGGAACTGTTGGCAACTCTGAAAGAGTATTTTGGAAAAGAACGTATAAAAGTGGTAGAAAAACTGATAGAAAAGGTGTAGAATGAAAGCACTGTAAGAAATGGAGGAAGACGATTATGGAAGATAATTATGAGATAAATACAATTGGCGTGTTAACAAGCGGTGGGGATGCACCGGGAATGAATGCGGCAGTCCGTGCGGTTGTAAGAACGGCATTGGCAAAAGGTCTGACGGTTTATGGAATCCGACGCGGTTATCATGGACTTTTACGTGAAGAGATCATAGAAATGACGGACCGTGATGTTTCAGATATCATTCAGCGTGGCGGTACAATTTTACAGACAGCAAGAAGTCAGCAGATGCGTACACCGGAAGGACAGAGAAAAGCAGCCAGCATTTTGAAAAAATACGGTATTCAGGGACTGGTTGTTATCGGTGGAGACGGTTCTTTTGCCGGTGCTCAGAAACTGGCTGAATATGGAATTAATGTGGTTGGTATTCCGGGAACGATCGACCTTGATATTGCCTGTACGGAATACACCATTGGATTTGATACGGCGGCAAATACTGCCATGGAAGCAATCGATAAGATTCGTGACACTTCTACTTCTCACGAACGATGCAGTATCGTGGAAGTGATGGGACGTGATGCAGGTTATCTTGCGTTGTGGTGCGGAATTGCTAACGGTGCAGAATACATTCTGCTTCCGGAAGAACATGGGTATGATGAGAAGCGCATGATCGAAGATATCAATAAAACAAGAAAAAGAGGGAAGAAGCATTATATTATCATCAATGCAGAAGGTGTCGGAGATTCCATCAATATGGCAAAGAGAATCGAAGAAGCCACAGGCGTAGA
>CAZXQK010000244.1:0-2417 GCA_964642785.1 uncultured Faecalimonas sp. | reverse complement strand
TTTTCAGGCGGGATGAAGCAGAGGATCGTGATCGCCATGGCGTTGGTTGCAGAGCCGGAGCTTTTGCTGGCAGATGAACCAACGACTGCCTTAGATGTAACGATCCAGGCGCAGATTTTGGAATTAATGCGTGATCTGAAAGAAAAATACAATTCTGCCGTTGTGCTGATCACGCATGACCTTGGTGTCGTAGCACAGTTTTGTGAAAGTCTTGCAGTCGTATATGGCGGACAGATCGTAGAATATGGAAGTGTGGAACAGATTTATAAAAGAGAGAAAAATCATCCGTATACATCCGGCTTATTTGACTGCATACCGGATCTGACGACAAAAGCTGCCCGCTTGACACCGATTAAAGGACATATGGCGGATCCAAGAATTAAAGTTTCGGGATGCTGTTTTGCAGACCGCTGTGAACATTGTACGGAAGTCTGCAGAAAGCAGGCACCTTCCATGTATGAGATAGAAGCAGGTCATGGAATTTTATGCCACTTATATAGTAAAAAGGAGGAAGTATAAATGCCAACACCGTTGATAGAAACAGTTAATTTAAGAAAATACTTTAAGACCGGAAAAGGTATCCTCCATGCGGTAGAAGACGTAAATCTGAAAATTTATGAAGGAAAAACATTGGGTGTTGTAGGAGAGTCGGGGTGTGGAAAATCCACATTGGGAAGAACCATTTTAAGACTGCATCAGGCAACCTCCGGACAGGTGCTGTATAATGGCGAAGACATTTTGAAATTTAACAGAAGGCAGATGAAAAAAGTAAATACAAATATGCAGATGGTATTTCAGGATCCTTACAGTTCCCTCGACCCAAGAATGTCAGTCCGTGGATTGATCTCTGAGCCACTGGAGATCTGTGGCACTATCAAGGATAAAAAAGAAATGAACAGGCATGTAGAGGAGATCATGGAGCTTTGCGGACTGCCGGCAAATCATGCCAATCTCTATCCGCACGAACTGGATGGAGGACTGCGTCAGCGTGTAGGACTTGCCCGTGCAATGACATTAAATCCGAAGTTCATTGTATGTGACGAGCCGGTGTCTGCATTGGACGTTTCCATTCAGGCACAGATCCTTAATCTTTTGATGGATCTGCAGGATCAAAAGAAATTATCCTATATGTTTATTACACATGATCTGTGTGTGGTAAAGCATATCAGTGATGAGATTATGGTAATGTACATGGGGCAGGTTGTAGAATATGCACCGACGGATGAGCTTTTTGAAAATCCGACGCATCCATACACGAAAGCATTGCTGCAGGCGATTCCGACGATCGATCTTTCAGCACGGGGCAGGGAACGTTTTATGTTAAAAGGTGAAGTCGCTAATCCGATCGATCCGGAACCAGGCTGCCGTTTTGCACACCGCTGTCCATATGCAACAGAACGCTGCAGGCAGGACAATCAGTTAAGGGAAGTATCAGCAGGTCATTTTGTTGCATGTAATCAGTATTGATGGAAAGCATGGGTTGGACTGTTTATATATTTTAAGAAGGAGAGAGGACCACTGTTTATGAAAAATTGGAAAGCGATAGCTACAGAAGAGAAAAATCCAAATACAGAAAATATCGATACGCTTAGTACGATTGAAATGGTGCGCCTGATCAATGAAGAGGATAAAAAGGTGGCTGGAGCAGTGGAAGCAGAATTGCCGCACATTGCTGCCGCCATTGATATTATTGCCGCTCAATTTAAAGCCGGAGGGCGTCTGATCTATAGTGGCTGCGGTACTTCCGGACGTTTGGGCATTTTGGATGCATCAGAGTGCCCGCCGACGTATTCTACGGAACCGGAACAGGTTGTAGGATTGATCGCAGGCGGAAAGTCGGCAATGTTTGAAGCCGTGGAAGGTGCAGAAGATGACGAAGCATTAGGTGCAGAAGATCTTAAGAAAATTAATTTTAATGATAAGGATGTATTAGTGGGAATTGCTGCGTCAGGCAGGACACCTTATGTTCTTGGAGCAATGAGGTATGCAAAGGGGTGTGGAGCACATGTTTTTTGCATTACATGTTCTCCGGATTCTGAAATGTCAAATGTGGCTGAGATTGCAATGGAATTACTTTCGGGACCTGAGGTTGTGACGGGGTCTACCAGAATGAAAAGCGGAACAGCACAGAAAATGGTGCTGAATATGTTATCGACCGGCACAATGATCAAGCTGGGCAAGGTTTACGGAAATCTGATGGTTGACGTTAAACCGTCTAATGAAAAGCTGATCCATCGTTGTGAGAGAATTGTAAGTCAGGCAACAGGCATTAGTGAAGAGGAAGCCAAAACGGTACTGGAGCAGTGTGAATATCGTCCTAAGGTTGCAATCGTTATGATTTTGAGAAATGTGGATGCAGTACAGGCAAAACAGTTTCTAGAAGAACATGACGGACGGATCGCGGAGGCAGTGAAAGG
>CAZXQK010000243.1:0-2422 GCA_964642785.1 uncultured Faecalimonas sp. | reverse complement strand
AAGCATCTGTTACTTCTTCCCCTAAAAAGATGATTCTTTCTTTTAATAATCTCGAATAAATGTCGTAAGAGCGTTCTCCACGACTTGTTTGTTCAATGACATAAGGTATTACGCTCATGAACATACCTCCCTTAAGTTCTATTCTTCTACAGCGTTGTCAACTAACAATGTAACTGCTTCCTGAACAGCCATATCTTCCTTCATTTGTTCTTTTTCGCCTTCACCCATGTACTCTTTCAGTTTTTCTACTTCCATCTTGTACATTTCAGCCATTTTTACAAATTCTTCCTCTAATTTTTCATCAGAGATTTCAATATTTTCTGCTTTTGCAATTGCTTCCAGTACCAATCTTGTTTCGATACGTTTTACAGCCTGTGGTCTTAATTCTTCCTTAATCTTATCTGCTGTCAGACCTGTAAACTGGAAGTACTGTTTCAATGTCAGACCCTGTGACTGGATTCTCTGAGCAAATTCCTGAGCCATCTGCTGTACCTGTGTACCAATCATGGCATCCGGAATCTCCATAGTTGCATTTTCAACTGCTTTTTCTACAGCCTGTTCTTCTTTTTGTCTGTTACCATCGTTCAATTTTTGTTCTTTGATCTTCGCTTTCAGATCAGCCTTGTATTCTTCCAATGTGTCAAATTCTGAAACCTCTGCCGCGAAATCATCATCTAATTCCGGAAGTTCCTTTACTTTGATTTCATGTACGGTGCATTTAAATACAGCCTCTTTTCCTGCCAGATTTTCGGAATGATATTCTTCCGGGAAAGTGACATTCACTTCTACTTCTTTTCCTGATTCAGCACCGATCAACTGTTCTTCAAATCCCGGAATGAAAGAACCTGAACCGATTGTCAGCGGGTAGTTTTCACCTTTTCCGCCTTCAAATGCTACACCATTTACAAAACCTTCATAGTCTAAGATTACTTCATCTCCGTCTTGTACTGCACGGTCTTCAACTGTAACCGTTCTTGCATTCTTCTTTTGTTCTTCTTCTAATTTTACTTCTACTTCTTTAGCTGTTACTCTCGTAGAAACTTTGTCAACTTTTAATCCTTTGTATTCACCAAGAGTTACTTCCGGTTTCAAAGCAACTTCTGCTGTAAAGATAAACGGTTTTCCTTTTTCCAACTGCACAACTTCAATGCTTGGCTGTGATACGATTTCTAATTCACATTCATCATATGCTTTTGCGTATGCTTCCGGAATCAATGCATTTGCTGCATCTTCGTAGAAAATCTCTGCACCATACATCTTTTCAATCATCTGGCGCGGAACCTTTCCTTTACGGAATCCAGGGATGCTGATCTGCTTTCTTTGTTTTAAATAAGCACCTTGAATTGCTTTTTCTAATTCTTCAGCAGAAACTTCAATTGTAAGTTTTGCCATGTTTTTTTCTAATTTTTCTACTTGTAAGCTCATTACTGTTTTCCTCCTTCATATATGCGAAAAGCCTGTCGGCTTATCTTCCATGACGCTCATCGCTCAATTATAACATAGTTTTTCAAAAATATCTAGTCTTCTTTTTCATCTAAGTTCAGTATTTTTAACAAAAATTGTGTAATTGCAGATTCTTCCAGCTTATAGAAGCCATCATCGCCTTTTACAACCTTCAAGACAACGGTCTGTTCTTCCCCAAATTCCATCTGATTGTATGCTTCTTCCAAAAGAGTACAACACGCCGTCAGATACTCTGTCTGCATCTGCGTCTGCACTTCCTCCAGACTTCCTCTATATTCGCCATTTTCTTTCTTCTCGTTCATGACAGTTATTTCACCTGTTTCCGCCTCTTTAAACAGTTGCAATACATTCGACGGCTGATAAACAACCGGAACCTCAATTTCCCTGTCGCTGATTTTTTCTGCCTCCTGCACCTCATACTTGGAAGCGGCCAATATCTTTTTACAAACCGACAGATACCGTTCTTCCAAATCCGGTTCTAATTCGGCTTCACCGGAAATAATGATTTTCATAAACGACAAAACTCCTGCTTCATACTGTGTGGTCAGTTCTTCTTCCGTCACTCCGTCCATCATCTCAACCGCATGTTCCACATCACCGCATAAGGTTTGTTTTAAAATTGCTGATACATATCCGGCACCGTCAAATCGTCTGAAAACGCCGGAAATTGCCAGCGTGCCAAACACAAGAAAAAGTACTGCCACCACACCTGTTGCTACACCGATAATTACATTTCTCTTATTTTCCTTCATACCATACCTCTTTATTGATAATAGATAATCGACTTTCCGATTTCCTCCGCTTTTTCATCGCCAATCAATTCCCTGATCAGTGCCAGTGAAAACGGAATTGCCGTCCCTATTCCGCGACTTGTAATGATAAACTCATCGACAACCACTTCATCTGTCACATACTCCGCACCTTCTAACTGTTCCTCAAATCCCGGATAGGACGTTGC
>CAZXQK010000242.1:0-2431 GCA_964642785.1 uncultured Faecalimonas sp. | reverse complement strand
CCCGCTACTGATTAAGACCTCGTTCATTGAACGGGGTTTTGTTTTACTATCTTGTATAAAAAGTTGCGATGTAGTATCATTCTATATATGTAAAAAGGAGATGATGTTATGCGGGTAGGATTAGGTTATGATGTTCATAAATTAGTGGAAGGTAGGGATTTGATTTTAGGTGGTGTAACGATACCATACGAAAAAGGACTTTTGGGTCATTCGGATGCAGATGTTCTGGTTCATGCTATTATGGATGCACTGCTTGGGGCTGCGGCACTTGGCGATATTGGGAAACATTTTCCGGATACAGATCCTGCGTACAAAGGGGCAGATAGTCTGAAACTTTTAGAGTGCGTGGGAGAGTTGTTGGACGAGCAGATGTACGTGATTGAAAATATTGATGCAACCATCATCGCACAGCGTCCGAAGATGGCACCGCATATTCCGACCATGCGGGAAAATGTTGCGAGAGTTCTTGGGATTGATGTGGAGCAGGTGAACATCAAAGCGACAACGGAAGAAGGTCTGGGATTTACCGGACATGGAGAGGGGATTTCCGCTCAGGCGATCTGTGCCATTGAGAAGATGACGAATCTGACAAGCTACAAGGTTGCGGACAGTGAAGAAGGCTGTACCGGTTGTGGCGGCTGCAGGAAATAGAAGGGAACAGAGATGGAAATTCGTAAATTAAGCCGGGAAGAACATATTCGGACAAGAAAATTGTGGGAAACGATATTTACTGAGGATACATTAGGGTTCCTGGACTACTATTATACAGAGAAGACAAGTGACAATGAAATCTATGTCATAGAAGATGCAGGGGAGATTGTTTCCATGATACATCTGAATCCTTATCGTATGCGGGTGAAAGATCAGGTGTTTCTGACGCATTACATCGTGGCAGTTGCGACGGAAGAAGAACACCGGCATCGGGGATTGATGCGAAGGCTGTTAGAACATGTCTTGAAGGTTATGGAAGATAAAGGAGAACCGTTCACGTTTCTTATGCCGGCAAAAGAGGAGATTTATCAGTCTTTCGGATTCGAAGTTATTTGCCGGAAAAGTGAGGAAAAGGTGTTTGGGAAACGTTGCACAGACGAAAGGGTTGAGATTACAGAAGCTGCTCTGACAGATTGCCGGGAGATTGCCGAGTTTGCAAATGAAATGCTTCAAAAGTATGATGTGGTAACGTGGAGAGATACGGCTTATTACGTGCGGTTGTTGTCGGAACTGCAAAGCGAGGGGGGCAACATTTTTCTGACCAGGCGACAAGGAAGGATAGAGGGAATCTGTTCTTATTTAAAAGAAGAAAAGGAAATCCATGAACTATTATGCTTAAAAGAAAAAGATTTGCAATATATGATTTTTTATATCACAGGGAATGAATCCGATTATCTGTTGCACAGAAAACCGACGATGATGGCAAAGATTTTGAATCCGGAATGTCGGATAGATTGGGAAAAAGCAAAAGTTTTTATAAATGAAGTGGTCTAGAGGTTGACAAAACGTCAGATTTTGAATACGATTTAGAGATAAGGGAAAAGGAGGCAGACATGAAAGTTTTTAATACATTATCAAAAACAAAAGAAGAATTTGTTCCGTTAGAAGAAGGAAAGGTTAAGATGTATGTATGCGGTCCTACGGTATACAATTATATTCACATTGGAAATGCGAGACCGATGATTGTATTTGATACGGTAAGACGCTATTTTGAATATAAAGGATACGACGTGAATTTCGTCTCGAATTTCACGGATGTGGACGACAAGATTATCAAAAAGGCAATCGAAGAAGGGGTATCGGCAGAAGAGATTGCGACCCGTTATATCGAGGAATGTAAGAAAGACATGGCAGGCATGAATGTGAAGCCGGCAACCACGCATCCGCTTGCTACACAGGAAATAGACGGTATGATTGAAATGATTGGAAAACTGGTGGCAGAAGGCTATGCTTATGAGAAGAACGGCACCGTATATTTCCGCACCAGACGTTTTAAAGATTACGGGAAGTTATCCCACAAGAATCTGGATGATCTGCAGTCAGGTGGTCGTTCTCTTTTGGTAACAGGTGAGGATGAAAAAGAAGATTCTCTGGATTTTGTTTTGTGGAAACCAAAGAAAGAGGGAGAACCGTCCTGGCAGTCACCATGGAGTGATGGAAGACCGGGCTGGCACATTGAATGTTCGGTGATGTCAAAGAAATATCTGGGAGATCAGATTGATATCCATGCGGGCGGGGAAGACCTTGTATTCCCGCATCATGAAAATGAGATTGCACAGAGCGAGGCGGCAAATGGGAAAGAATTTTCAAAATACTGGCTGCACAATGCATTTTTAAATATAGATAACCGTAAGATGTCCAAATCCCTTGGGAATTTCTTTACGGTTCGAGAAATCAGTGAGCAGTATGATTTACAGGTGCTTCGTTTCTTTATGCTGAG
>CAZXQK010000241.1:0-2432 GCA_964642785.1 uncultured Faecalimonas sp. | reverse complement strand
GTGGCGATGAAATGAAAGAAGATATAAACTTAATTCAAAAAAATGAAAGAAGTTTTAGGTCGAAAAGATTTTGAAAAGACCTTGCCTATCATTGAGTATTTGGAAACTAAATCTTCAATTACTACGCAGACAGCTAAGCAGATAACAGGAAAATCATCGGCAACGGCATGGCGTTATTTACAAATATTGATAAAGGCAGATGTGCTAGAGGAGGATGGTAATACAAATAATGCGGAGTATGTTGTAAAGGACATATACAGATAGAGGATAGTTTTTGTATAAATACAGGTTTACATTATTATTCGCCTATGCTACATTTACCATTATACGAAAAAAAGTAATGGAGTTTTAAGAAATTCTATGTTAGTATGTATGTGTGATATGCAAGTTGCGTGCAAGTATGCAGTTGATTTGTCGACAACTATTCGCAGATTACAGACAATTCAGATATAGCATTTGCGATCAGATTTGCATATTTCTGTAAATAGAAGTAAAATATAATGGTAAATACAAAACTAAGGAGAAGAAAATGGAGACAACTTTAATAGCGATTAAACTTTTGGGTGGTTTGGCCATGTTCCTTTATGGAATGGAAATCATGGGTGATGGTTTGAAACAAGGTTCAGGAACTGCCCTGAAAAATGTGTTGGGAAAGCTGACACAGAATGCATTTTTAGGTTTGCTGACAGGTACATTAGTAACAGCAATTATTCAAAGTTCCACAGCAACGATTGTATTAACGGTCGGTTTGATTGGCGCAGGCGTTTTGAATTTGAAGCAGGCAGTCAGTATTGTGCTGGGAGCAAATATAGGAACTACCGTAACGGCACAACTTCTTCGACTGATGGATTTGGAATCCTCCGGTGGTTCGATTTTGAATTTCTTTAAGCCGGAAATACTTGCACCGATTGCCCTGATTTTAGGGATTGTGTGTGTCATGTTTATCAAAAAAGAAAAGACAAAAAATGTGGGAACGATTGCACTTGGTTTTGGGGTGCTTTTCACCGGATTGATGTCTATGACATCGGCTGTAGAACCGTTATCAGATTCACAGGCATTTATAGACATTCTTTCTTACTTCAGCAATGTTCCGATTCTTGGTATTTTCACAGGTTTGGTATTGACGGTAATTATTCAGAGTTCCTCTGCCATGGTCGGAATTTTACAGGCATTGTCTTCTACAGGGGCAATTACGTTTAATCTGGTTTATCCGATGATCATGGGTATCAATTTGGGAACCTGTGTAACGACAGCGATGGTTTGCTCTATCGGTTCATCAAAAGATGCAAAACGCACCGGTGTTGTTCATATTGTGTTTAACACGATTGGAACGATCCTGTTTATGCTTGTGATGACGATTATCCGTATGTGTGGCGGATTTCCGGGATTATGGGACAGTGTGGCAGACAGCGGTGTGATTGCTAATTTCCAGACAATATTCAACTTGGTTACAGCGATTGTGTTATTGCCGTTTACAAATGTATTAGTTAAGATTGCGTGCAGGCTTGTCAAAGATGATGAGCAGGAAGAAGCGACATATCCGGAATTGGCAGCTTTGGACAGTAAACTGATGATCGCACCAACGCTTGCGTTGAATGAGGTGACTAAAGTTGCAGTGAATATGGCGGTAGTTGCAAAGGAGAATTTAATGCGAAGTTTCAAGCAGTTTAAGAAATACAGCAGTAAGCGTGCGGAAGAAATTCTCGCATATGAAGAACGTTTAGATTGTTTTACGGATAGTGCAGATAATTATCTGATTGAGCTGTCACATAATATTGAAACAGAAAGTGATAATCGTCAAAGAAGTGTATTGATGCAATGTATTCGTGACATTGAAAGAATCGGTGATTATGCAACAAATTTTGAAGAAATGGCACAGAAGATGCACGACGGTGGACATAAGTTCTCAGAGGGCGCGCAGAAGGAATTAGATATCCTTGGAGAGGCAGTGCAGGAAATCCTGCGCCTTACGGTAGAGGCACTTGAAAATGACAGTGATTATATTGCAAGACGGATTGAACCGTTGGAAGAAGTGATCGATGATATGGTATTGCTGTTGAAAGACCGTCATACAGCACGTTTGTGTCAGGGAATTTGTTCGGTAGATTCCGGCTTGGTATTTATGGATATGCTGACCTATTACGAGCGTACTGCTGACCAGTGTTCAAGTATTGCAATGCTGTTACTTGGTAAAAATAATGAAGCAATCATGAAAAATCATCATTTGTATTTGCAGGAATTGCATGAATCTGCTGACCAGTCTTATCTGGCAGAACAGGAAAATCGTCGGACACAGTATATGCTGCCATTAGAGCAGATTAAATTTTAATCATGAGCAATGCAAAAAAACAACCAGTGAAAATTCATTGGTTGTTTTTGCATTTAAAAGTCGTTTATTTTGTCTGCTCCAGAGCAAGTGTGATGGTTGTAGC
>CAZXQK010000240.1:0-2433 GCA_964642785.1 uncultured Faecalimonas sp. | reverse complement strand
ATTCGGAAGACAACGAGCATGGTATAATATTCGTTACATTGTCGTCTTTTACACCGTCTTTGGTAACCGTAAAGGTTTGCTGGAAAATCATGGTGTCCTTATCGCTCGGATTGGAATTTCCACCAAAGCAGAAATTTCCAAGACTGTATACAATATTTTTTCCTTTGTATGTCTCAATACCTTGCAATACATGAGGGTGATGACCGCATACCAGATCGGCACCTTCGTCTATGGCAAGTCGTCCAAGCGTGGTCTGGTTGGAATTTGGTGCAGCATCCCGTTCGATTCCCCAGTGGAAAATGACGATGACAATATCAGCACCTTCTTCTTTTACTTTTGCAATATTGGTTTTAACCTGTTCTGTCCGTCCGGTGTGGTCAGCCAGTTCATAGATACCTACAAGTCCGATTTTCACACCCTTGACTTCTACCACTTTTGTCACATCGTAGCCAAAATGTATTATGCCGGCCGCATCCAGTGTGTTTCGTGTGTCTGTCAGACTTTGTGCTCCATAATCGCGACTATGGTTATTGGCAACTGTAACGGCTTCAACGGAACTGCTCGTCAGGATCTTTACAAATTCAGCGGGACCTTTGAACGCATAGGTCTTATCGGCTCTGGTAGTCAAATCCGTAAAAGTTCCTTCTAAGTTTGCGATGGTCAGATCGTCCGCTTCAAAAATGGATTTTACATTTTTTAAAAAATAGTCCGGTCCGTTTGCTTCGTAGTAAGCGTTCAGACTTCTGGCATAATTAAAATGTTCGTCTGTACCCAATGTGCAGTCACCGACAATGGACACTGTAATAAAAATCTCCGGGTCAGGAACAGGAAGGGTCAAAGTGCCTTCGGTCTGTTCGGAAAAGTCATCATAGACTTTTCCGGTGTCGATTTTGGTAGCAGTCTTTTCTTTCGGTTGTAGTACGGCACAGATAAGCGTACCGGCAAGAAACAGGATAACTGCGATAAAAAATCCGGTAAGGATTAATGCAGTTTTTTGTTTCCGGTTGTATTGTTTTCTTCGCTTTCTTTTTTTCCTCATAATATGTTTCCTTTTCATCTTGTTATTGTGTGGTCCTGATTATCTGGAAGACCTTATTTGCAACTCAGCGAGTTGTTTTTTCAGGGAAGCGATTTCATCTTGCAAGGAAGTCTTTTCGCTTTGCAAGGAAGTCTTTTCGCTTTGCAAGGAAGTCTTTTCGCTTTGCAAGGAAGCGGTTTTGTTTTGTAGAAAAGAGATTTTCTGCAAGTAGTCGGTTCTTATCACGTTCCAAAGTGCGTTTCCGTCTGAGGGCATCTTCCCTGGCACGGCATTGTTCACGGACAATCTCAGCTTTGTTTGCAATACGGATGGAAGCGGCGGCTTCCTGTAAATATTCATCATTCTGTGCTAACATTTGCAATTCCTCCCGTGTTCTGGCTTTGAAAAGACGAGCCCGGTAATCGATTTTGGAAGATTTATCTTCTTCCGTTGCACTTTCTATCTGAGTCAAGTCTATCACAGAAAGGGTAAATTTGTCACTATAAATTTGGGAATGATTTCGGATGTTTGTCATACGATAAGTGGCATAAAATTCCGGCTCATTCGGAAAAAGAGTGAAATCTGTGAAACCGATGTGAATAACGGGAAGAGTTTCTTCATAATCCTGTCCGCTCTGCAACTGGTCAAAGGCACGACACAGATAGACCGGAGAGCGTTCCTTCCGGTTAAATTCGTTTTTGACCTGCATTTCTAAATTTAACAGTTGGTTGTTGTTTAACAGAACTTTGATGTCCAGTACGAAATCCTTACCGGTAATGTTCTTTGATAAGTCAATGGGATTCTGAATCGATATGGACAGGATATCCTCCGGATGAAGATGCAGAAGGGCACAGGTGAGACCTCTCAGTACCTTTTCGTTTTTCGGCAGAATGTAACGGAACATATAGTCGTTTGTCATGTTGAAATCATGACTGATCTGCGTGCATTTAAGATAGCACGAAAGTACTGAGAATGCAAGTATAATTTCATTTAACTCAAAAGACAGGCAGTATAGGATTTTTACAAATTATAGATTGAAGATGTTGAAGCTACTCAATTTTTGGAGTATAATATGAAAAATATAGCAACAGGAGGGGAATTAACATGCGGCTAGAGGTACAGGAGTTGCGAAAAACTTTCGGTGAGACAGAAGTGTTGCATGGCATTTCATTTCAGGTGAAAAGCGGAAGTGCACTTGGACTTTTGGGAAGAAATGGTGCAGGAAAGACAACGACGATTCGAATTTTGATGAATGTGTTTCAGGCAAACAGCGGAACGATACAATTGGATGGAAAACCGTTTTATGCCAAGGATTATCAAATTGGATATCTGCCGGAAGAGCGAGGACTATATCCGAAAAAGACAGTGGGAGAGCAACTTACATATCTTTCCATGCTACGTGGATTAAACAGCAG
>CAZXQK010000239.1:0-2437 GCA_964642785.1 uncultured Faecalimonas sp. | reverse complement strand
ATGTATCCGTGCATCCTATCTGCTTTGCTTTCTGATTCATTTTTTCCGCGAATTCTTTTGTCGTCCCCGCAATATGTTCTGCAATTGCGACCGCTGAATCATTGTGCGATTCCAGCATCATAGAATACAGCAGATGTTTCAGTAAAAACTGCTCTCCCTCCTTCATACCCAAATGCACCTTTGGCTGTGACGCTGCATAGGAAGACGCTGTCACAACATCGTCCAAGTCACCTTCCTCCAATGCCAGAATACAAGTCAGAATTTTGGTCGTACTTGCGTTTGGCAAGGCTTCCTTTTCATTTTTCCCGAAAAGAACCCTTCCACTTTCCGCATCCATTAGAACCGCCGCCTTCGCATAAAGTTGCTTTGGTCCCTCTATCTCCTCAGCGTGTACTGTAACTCAAAAGATAAAAACACAAAAAAATGCCAGAAAACGTTTCATATGACTGCCTCATAAGTATCCGTTTTCTGACATTATATGCCTGCTTATCTTTGCAAATGCTATTCTAAATCCAGTTTTAACTGCATTTCATCTTCTACTTCCGCCTTGAAATCTTCAATCTTCTCCGGTGCAATCTCCGGCAGTTCGTCCACCGACTGCACACTGAAGCGACGTAAAAATTCCTCCGTTGTTCCAAACAAAATTGGTCTTCCCGGTGCATCCAGTCTTCCTACTTCATCAATCAGACCATATTCGATCAGCTTATTTACTGCATGGTCGGATTTCACACCTCGAATTTTTTCAATCTCCAGTCTGGTAACCGGTTGCTTATATGCAACGATGGATAACGTTTCCAATACCACGTCCGTTAAATGATATCGTTTCGGCTGTTTTGCAATCTGAATCAGATATTCGTACATCTCTTTTTTCGTGCACATCTGATAAGAATCCTCCAGTTCTAAAATGCGGATTCCTCTGTCTTCTTCCTCATAACGAAGCATCATGTTGCGTATGACTTTTCTTGTCGTATTGGTATCCTGTTCAAGAACTTTGGCAATCCTTCCAACCTCTACCGAGTCGCCCATCGTAAACAAAATTGCTTCTATAATGCTTTCCATTTTCTTAATTTCCACTTTTACACCTCATTTGCAACTTTCGAAGTAATCACAATATCATCAAAAGTATGCTCTTGTTCTACCCATATTTTTCCCATCTTCATCATTTCTAAAATCGCTAAAAATGTAACAACAAGCTGTGTCTTAGACCTCTGCTTTTTCATCAAATCACGAAAACTGAATTTCTTATGAGAAGTAATGTATGTATTTAAATATTCTAATTTATCCTCTACCGTAACTTCTTCTTTTTCAATCTTACCAAACTCACTTCGCACCGGGTCAATCTTATCCACCTGACGCTTCATGATATCTTTGAAAATGTTGTTCAACCGAGATAATGTCACTCCGTCAAACAAAGCATCCAAATCCACCGGAGGCTCGTATGCCTTTACCTCGTCCGGAATGGTCGGCTCTTTATACATCAGGAGTTCCCCGTCCATCTGCCTGTCTTTCAGTTCGTAAGACATATATTTATACATCTTATACTGCAACAGTTGTTCCACAAGTTCTGCTCTCGGGTCTTCTTCCTCTCCTTCTTCATTGACCTCCACCGGAAGCAACATTCTGCACTTAATATCCAGCAACGTTGCCGCCATCAGCAAAAACTCACTCATGATATTCAAATCCTTCTCCTGCATGGCACGAATGTACTCCATGTATTGATTGGTAATCTCCACAATCGGAATATCATAAATATCCACTTTATTTTTTTCAATCAAATGAAGCAACAAGTCCAAAGGACCTTCAAACGCCTCCAATTTCACAGGAATTCCCATGTATACCTCCATCTAGTCTCCATGCAGATGCAAAACAACCACCTCTGCCGGATTTAAAAATCGTAATTTTATCGTATGTGTGCCCAAACCTTTGCTCACAACCACCGTCTTATCCCCCACTCGGGTAAGTTCGCCGGAATATTTAGGAAACAGTCGAAACTGCGGAGTAATGACACCTCCCAAAAACGGAAGCCGCACTCCACCACCATGTAAATGCCCCGAAAGCACAAGGTCTGCTCCCCACTCCAAATAAGAATCTGCATAAACCGGATTGTGTGCTAACAAAATCTGATACGAATCCTGCACCGCCTGTCCGATGGAATTCTCTATCTGCTCCGGCAAAATCTCCGTCCTGCAAAACTTCTTGTACCCATCCCGTGAGATTTCAAGACCCGTGATCCGCAAATTGCAATCGCAAATTGTCAAATTCTCAGAAGCATTTTCCAGGAAAGTAACCCCCGTCTTTTCAATCTGCTCTTTATATCTCTGATACGTGCTTCCGAAAGTTTCCGGATACAACTTCATACGCTGCTCATGATTCCCATTTGCATAATACACCGGGGCAATATCTGTCAGCTGTGATATAAATTTTTCTGCGATCTCAT
>CAZXQK010000238.1:0-2439 GCA_964642785.1 uncultured Faecalimonas sp. | reverse complement strand
TGTCCCTGATATTTGCTCAAATCTTTTTCGTAAACATCAGATACCAAACTTGCCGGAATGAATATTCTTGCTTCGTCAATTACCACGCTCAATCCACCACCAAGAATCTGTGCAACGGTTGCTTTCAATACTTCTTTATTTTCGAAAGCTTCTTTTAATCTTTCATTTCCTCTTTCTGCTGCCAATCTCTTATACGTCAACAGCACTTGACCTTCACCGTCATTCACTTTCAACACTTTTGCAGACATTGTATCGCCCACAGATACTAACGTTGTCAAATCAGCATTTGCTTCGTTTGTGTATTCGCTGCGTGTAATGATACCGTCAGCTTTGTAGCCTATATTTAAAACGATTTCGTCCGGTTTTACATCAATGACCGTACCGTCTACAACCTCTCCATTTCGTATTGTTTTACATGAATCTTCTAACATTTGTTCAAAAGTTAATTCTGACATTATTTTGAACCTCCTCAATTATATTGCTGGGTGTCGACGCACCCGCTGTAATACCTACCGTTTTTACCGACTTTAATTGATTCATATCCAAATCGTCAAGTGTCTGTATATAGTATGTATCGCCACATACACTACGGCATATTTCAAATAACTTCTGCGTGTTCGAACTCTGCTTATCCCCGATGACGATCATAACATCAACCGCTTTCGCAATATTTTCCGCCTCGGTCTGTCGCTCTTTTGTCGCACTGCAAATTGTATTTAAAACAGTTATATTATAATTCTTTTTTGAAATAATTTCAACTAAATATTTGAATTTATTGTAATTAAATGTCGTCTGCGAAACCACACAAATTTTCGTCTCTTCTGGCACCTTAAAGTTTTCCGCATCTTCTTCTGTTTTTATGACAGTGGCAGGACTTACCGACCAGCCTTTAATCCCCTGCACTTCCGGGTGATTTTCATCGCCGATGATCACGATGCAGGCACCGGCGTCACTTTCTTTTTCTACAATGCGATGTATTTTTTTTACAAACGGGCAGGTTGCATCCACACAGGTTAACCCCTGTGTTTCTAACAGGTCATAAACATATTTGGGAACACCATGTGAACGAATGACAACCACGCCGGAAGTCAGCCGTTTTAATTCTTCTTCCGTCCGGATAACCTCCACACCCTTTGCCTGCAAATCTTTTACCACTTCTTCATTGTGGATAATCGGACCATAAGTATATATTTTTTCACCTTTGCACTTTTCCGCCTGTTCATAAACCGTATCTACCGCACGTTTTACCCCAAAGCAAAAGCCTGCTGTTTTTGCTAATTTTACTTCCATCTTTGCCCCTTTTATTTACATAAATTCCGAATTGTCTCTACCACTTCATCAATGGTCATATCTGAACTGTCCACAAGCACTGCATCTTCGGCCTGCCGTAAAGGTGCGATTTCACGATTCATATCTCTTGCGTCCCGCTCTTCAATATCGTGTGCAATTTCCTCCAAATCACATGAAATCCCTTTCTCTTTCAATTCCAAATATCTTCTGTTGGCACGTGTCATAACACTGGCTGTCAGATATATTTTTACATCAGCATCCGGAAGAATATTTGTCCCAATATCGCGGCCATCCATTACAACGTCCCGGTTTCTCGCCAATTCTCTTTGCAGTTCCAAAAGCTGAGTTCTCACTTCTTTGATGGTAGAACTTACAGAAGCCATATTACCGACTTCTTCCTTTCGAAGTCTGTCCGTTACATTTTCTCCGTTTAAATATACCTGCTGTACACCATCTTCATATCCGATGGAAACCTTTGCTTCCCTGCACGCATTTGCAATCTGCTCCGTATTCTCCGGCTTCAATCCTTTCTGCAAAAAGAAGACTGCCAATGCTCTGTACATCGCGCCTGTATCCACATAGATAAACCCTAGTTCCTTTGCCACTCTTTTTGCTACCGTACTTTTTCCGGCACCTGCAGGTCCGTCAATTGCTACATTATATCCCATTTTCTTTCCTCCTAATAAATGCTGTTGCCTGCCGCATATCCGGTTGACCATGCAATCTGCAGATTGAATCCTCCGGTCAGTGCATCCAAATCTAAAACCTCTCCTGCAAAATAAAGATTTTGCACCAATTTCGATTCCATGGTGGACGGATTAATTTCCTTTACCGAAACACCGCCCTGCGTAATAATCGCTTCATCAAAGTCCCGAAGTCCCTGAATCGTCATGCTGAAATGTTTCATCAAAGAAACGAACTGCTGTCGTTCCTCTTTTGAAATCAGATTGACTTTCTTATCCGGGTCAATCCCACTTAATTCTAACATAACCGGAACCAATTTTGCAGGGAACAATTTTCCAATTGCATTTTTAAACTGTTTATTTCTGTTTTCTTCAAAATCACGCAATACCCTGGTATCCAGCTGCTCTGTCGTCAGTGCCGGTTTTAAGTCAATCACAAGTTGTAATTCCCGTTCCTGCAATCGTT
>CAZXQK010000237.1:0-2473 GCA_964642785.1 uncultured Faecalimonas sp. | reverse complement strand
ATGACGTTTACCTATACATTTCCGACAGCACATTGCACGGACAGTCATGTAATCCGTTATAACCTGACATTATATACTTCTGATGGAAATGCGTTGGATACACAGTGGATTTTGGGTGACTGGACAGATAATACAGACGGTGTGACAGAAAGCGGAAAAACGCATTTCGATGCCACTACATTAACTTATAGTGTGACATATGACGGCGCTAAATTTATTGGAGTTACAGATGTCTATGCCAAAGTGACGGCAGTGAACGAATTTGGCGGTAAGACAACCTTGTCATCGGAACAAAAAGATGCATCGCAGGCGGTTGGAATTATGAAACCAACGGCAGTGGATACAAATAAGAACATGTTCGACGGACTGAGTGCAGAAGATGTGATCTGTAATCTTGCGAATACAGTCAGCAGTACATTTGACTACAAAGGCAGAGCGACCACAGTGATTAACACAACGACAAATGCGGAAGTTATTTACGATTTATCAGATACTTCCTCCATAGGCGGTGCCTGGGGACGTGTTACAAGATATGGAAGAAGTTCAACCGATTTGGACGTGGAAGATACGTTTGTATACCAGACGGATTTTAGCATGCAGAGAAATACCGGAATCTACTTTACGTTCCGAGCAACAGAAAGTGCAGACAGTCACTGGAAAGCGGACTATTCGGGGGTATATATGGATCAGAATGGTATATATCTGAAATTGAATCAGGAAACAGTTGCTTCAAACAATGGATTCAAACTGACAGATACTGAGACACATAAACTGCTGATCGTATCCGCACCGACGACGGTATCTGTATGGGTGGATGATTGCATGGTTTTCAGCAATCAGCCGTATGATGTTACACAGGCGAAGAACTTCAGCGGAGAAGGAACCTCCGAAGATCCGTATAAACATAATGACATTACTTTGCAAAATACAGATATGGTTCCGGTTATCGGTTTCTATGTGACAGATGGTACGAACGGAGCAGAATTTACCGTCAGTAATCAGTACCTGTATGTCTATGACCAACAGGCACAGGTGAAAGCGGATTGGAAAGCGACAGAAGTAAATCTGTTTGATGCCGACAAGATTACGGCAGAAGGTTCTATCTTGAATACAGGAGATGAAACATATCCGGAACCGAAGGTGGGAACAACTTCTCTTGTGGCATATGCAAAATATGATTCTGCTTCTATATATAGCACAGGTATTTTCTCATTGGATTTAAGCAGTGCAAAACCGACGAAAGAAGATACGATTATTACCGAGTTTGATTATACGGCAACCGGATTGGATTGTGGCAGTGATAATTCGAGTGTCCTGCATGATATTGAAATACATTTTCGTTCGACAGAGAGTAGTTCCATAAAATTCCTTTTAAGAATGGGAACAAATTTCATGGATTATGGGGATGGATATCATGAAAATACCAGTGCTGCTGGATTAAGTGAGGGAGTAACATCCCATATTAAAATTGTATCTGAACCGACAAAAGTATCTGTTTATGTAGATGGAAAACTTGTCAGACAGGGTGACTATATCGGAGAAGGACTCAATACGACTCCATGTTTCAAACTTGTTGTCCGTAACGGAAGATATGAGTTTAACAACATCAGTATCCGTAAAGAAGATGGCAGTGTTGTTTTGGATGAAGTCACCCCGGTGACAAAGAGCAACAATCTGTTAAACAGCGATTATGGTCAGATAACATCTTCATTCAAAGGAAGTTCATGGGAAGGAAAGTCCAATTCAGTTGTCTGTGGAAATAATTTCTATACCGACCTGACATGGCAGAATTTGGAAGCGAATGGTGTGACAAGTTTTTATATGGGAGAAAATTTCTATCCGTTTGGTTCTAATAATGAAGATTCACCATTGAAAGGAACAGAAAGCATTGTGACATCCGCACTTGTGCGAGTGGCGAATGCAGAGAATGGAGAATACAATCATCGTTTTGGAATGACGGTGGCAGATTATAATGGAACAGAACTTTGGTTTTTTGTTACCCAAACGACATTACATGTTTTGACCACAGATGCGGATGCTACAAAGTTTATTGCAAGTATTGACTTGCAGGAAGAGATAGGATATCAGGCAGGGGACTATGTGCGCATGACAACAGAGGTCAATCCATATGGTTTTGATATTTACATGAATGGTGTCCGGCTCTATCATTATGCCGGCAGTGACGGGCAGAATGTAAGTTATGCAGGGATGAAATGGATGGCGAATGGAACATCAGTCCGTTTTCTGGATGCCTCTGTCAGCTACAACTATGATAATGTCACAGCATATCAAACAGGTCTGCAGGCTGAAATTGACAGTTATGAAACTCTGAAAGGTGTTTATTTCGAAAATACAGATATTTTTCATTTGTTCTTTTTGTTTCTTTCGTTGAATTACATAAACAATGATAAGAATTATTATATAAACAATTATCAACATTAAAACAAATGCAGCAACTGGTACACTTATAACA
>CAZXQK010000236.1:0-2473 GCA_964642785.1 uncultured Faecalimonas sp. | reverse complement strand
GTGGAAGAAAAGAAGAAATTCCCACAGGCAGATACAGACGTTTGTGTATACTGTACACTTTGTGCAAAGAAGTGCCCGCAGGGGGCAATTACTGTGGACAGAGCTGAGAAAAGCTGGAAGCTTTCCAAAGATGCATGTGTAAGCTGTGGTCTTTGCGAGAGCAGCTGTCCGAAGAAGTGTATTAGTATGGAATAGGAATACGGGGAGAAATAGTTATGCATGAATATCATGGTGCAGTAGAGATTATCGAACACGCAGAGGCGCACTGTAAGGAGCGCGGTCATAGCAAAGTTACGAAGATTCAGCTTGTTATCGGTGAAGCATCCGGATATTCTTTTGAAGTAGTAAAGGGATATTTTGAAGAAGCTTCTATCGGAACGATGTGTGAAGGTGCAGAAGTGACGGTAAGAAAGACAGATGTAATGCTCCGTTGCCCGAACTGCAATGAATTGTTTGTAAAGAAGCCATTACAATATAATTGTCCGCATTGCGGCACACCGGGCAATCCGACCGATGCCGGAAAAGAGATGGCAATTGATTTTCTGGAGACGGAGTAGGAAATCTGATGGCAGTTGTAATTTGAGTGTAAATCCGCTATACTAGGGAAAGAAGCCTTAGTATAGCGGATTTTTGCTTCGTGTCTGCAGAGTACTCTGCCATCTGTTGCCAAAGCATGAAAAATTCTGCGTTAAGAGTTGATTTTGCCAGCATTCTACCGACAGTAGGTTGCGTATCGTCCGTATCTGACGCTACAATGGAAGGTGGTTGAGGTTCATAGAGAATACAGATAACCATAATATAGGATTGACGAGGTGGCGGAAGATGTATGAAATTGACAAAGAAAGATTCGGAGCATTTATTGCAGAGTTACGCAAAGACTGTGGTATGACGCAAAAGGAGCTGGCGGGCAGATTATATATTTCGGATAAGGCAGTCAGTAAATGGGAAACGGGGCATAGCGTGCCGGATATTACCCTACTTGTGCCATTAGCTGAAATACTTGGTGTGACAGTTACGGAATTACTGGAATGCCACAGGATGGAACATGCCGGTACGCTGGATGTTGTACAGACGGACAATCTCGTAAAAAAAGTTATCGGTCTGTCCGAAGAAGAGGGTGTGGCAAGACCGCAATGCAGGAGAGAGCATATCCGGATTTACTTTGGAAGTGTTGCAGTAGTGCTGTTTGAAGTATTTCTTATGGTGCGTTTTCGTGAGGTACTTCACATATCTGTATTCCCGGATTTATATTCGTTATTTATGATGCTTGGAATGGGACTTTTATTTGGTATTTATTTCTGGTTTTTCATGAAGGAAAGACTTCCTTCCTATTATGATGAAAATAAGATAAATGTGTATGTGGATGGTATCATGCATATAAATATACCGGGTGTGTATTTTAATAACAGTAATTGGAACTATATCGTAAAAGCATTCCGTCTGTGGTCAACGGTAGGAATGATGGTTTTGCCGGTATTTTATCTGCCGGTCAGTATATTGTTTGCAGGTTTTCGGCCGGTTTCTGATATTTATATTTTGTTAGTGCTGTATTTGGGCGGGTTATTTTTGCCACCGTATCTACTGGCGAAGAAATATCAGAAGGAATGATATAAAAATGCAAAAGGAACAGGGAAAATGATGGAAAAAGAGCAGCAGCATAAACGACGTGTCCGTTATTCGGGCACGCATCCGAGAAGTTACAAAGAAAAATATAAGGAGCATAATCCGGAAAAGTATGCAGATACGATTGAGAAGGTCATCCGCAAAGGAAGTACGCCTGCCGGAATGCACATCTCAATCATGGTGCAGGAAATCTTAGATTTCTTACAGATAAAGCCGGGACAGACAGGGCTTGATGCCACGTTAGGTTATGGCGGACATACGAAAGCCATGCTGCAAAAATTAGAAGGGCAGGGGCATATCTATGCGCTGGATGTAGACCCGATTGAATCGGCAAAGACGAAAGAACGTCTGGCAAATCAGGGATTCGGGGAAGAAATCCTGACTGTACGACTTCAGAATTTTGCCGATATTGACTTGGTGACAAGGGACACCGGCAAAAAGTTTGACTTTATTCTGGCAGATTTGGGCGTGTCTTCCATGCAGATAGATAATCCGGAGCGGGGATTTTCCTATAAAACGGAAGGACCGCTGGATTTGCGTTTAAATCCGTTAAAAGGCGTAAGTGCGGCAGAACGGTTAAAGGAAGTGACCGAGGAAGAGCTGGTTGGAATGCTGGTGGAAAATTCGGATGAACCATATGCGAATGAAATTGCGGCACGGGTGATGAAATGGTTTAAGGACGGCAAAGCAATCGAGACAACGACACAGTTAAAAGAAGTGATTACAGAAGCACTCTGCCGTGTGCCGAAAGCAGAACGGGATGAGGCGGTGAAAAAGTCCTGTGCGAGAACTTTTCAGGCACTGCGTATTGATGTAAACAGCGAATTTGAAGTATTGTATGCATTTTTGG
>CAZXQK010000235.1:0-2481 GCA_964642785.1 uncultured Faecalimonas sp. | reverse complement strand
ATAAGGATACGGAAGGGCTGCTTTTGATTACCAACGACGGGAATTTAAGTCACAGACTGTTGTCGCCGAAAAAACATGTGGACAAGTTATACTATGCCAAAGTAGAAGGCGTGGTAACGGAAGAAGATGTCATGCGATTTTCGGATGGGCTTGATATTGGCGAAGGCGAGCATACAAAACCTGCAAAGTTGATGATTCTTGTATCAGATGAGATTTCTGAGATTGAACTTACCATACAGGAAGGAAAATTTCATCAGGTGAAGCGAATGTTTGAAGCAGTCGGTAAACGTGTGATATATTTGAAGCGTCTTTCCATGGGAAGTTTGCAGTTAGATGAAACACTTGCTCTTGGGGAATACCGCCCTTTGAGTAAAAAGGAGTTAGAAGAGTTATGTTAGAGCAGATAGAAGCAATTATTTTTGATATTGACGGTACTTTGGTGGATTCCATGTGGATATGGACCAATATCGATGATTTATTTTTGGCAAAATACAATCTGAAAGAGCCGGAAGGATTTCACAAAGGCATGGAAGGGAAAAGCTATTCGGAAACGGCACAGTATTTCCTGGATTTATTTCCGGAACTTCCGCATACGAGACAAGAACTGGAAGATGAATGGCATGAGATGGCATTTGAACTTTATACCAAAGAACTGCACTTGAAAAAAGGTGCGTATACGTTCATTCAGAAGATGCATAATCAGGGGATCAAACTTGGTATTGCGACAAGTAATTCCAGAGAACTTGCAGAGGGTGTTCTGAGAAATAATGGTGTGTTGGAATATTTTGATGCTGTCTGGACGGCAGATGAAGCGATGGCGGGTAAACCGGCACCGGATGTTTACTTAAAAGCAGCAGAAAGTCTGCAGATTGCACCGGAGCGTTGTCTGGTTTTTGAAGATGTCCCGAATGGAATTTTGGCAGGAAAGCGCGCCGGCATGAAGGTGTGTGCGGTGGATGATCCGTTTTCAAAGCCGCAGGAAGCACTGAAACGGGAGCTTGCTGATTACTATATACAGGATTTTGATGAGGTATGTTAATGGAAAATCAATTTTTACCGATTTGCAGAGCAGACATGGAACAAAGAGGCTGGGAGCAGGTGGATTTTGTCTATGTAACCGGAGATGCGTATGTAGACCATCCGTCCTTTGCTCATGCCATCATTACCCGTATTCTGGAATCGCATGGTTATAAAGTCGGGCTGATTGTTCAGCCGGACTGGAAGGATAAAAACAGTATCAATGAATATGGAGAGCCGAGGCTCGGATTTTTGGTGTCTTCCGGAAATATGGATTCCATGGTCAATCATTATTCGGTTTCCAAAAAGCGCAGGGCAACGGATGCATTTACACCGGGCGGCGTGATGGGGAAACGACCGGATTATGCAACGGTTGTGTACTGTAATCTGATTCGACAGACCTACAAAAAGACACCGATTATCATTGGCGGAATCGAAGCAAGTCTTCGGAGAATGGCTCATTATGATTACTGGTCGAACAAACTGAAACGGTCGATTTTGCTTGATTCCGGAGCAGATTTGATTTATTACGGAATGGGAGAACGATCCATTGTGGAAATCGCAGATGCATTGGATAGCGGCCTGGCGATTTCGGACATCACATATATTGACGGAACTGTTTGTAAAGTAAAGTCCTTAGACAGCGTGTATGATGCACTGGTTTTGGAATCCTGGGATGAGTTAAAAGAAGATAAATTAAACTACGCAAGAAGTTTTTACAAACAGTATTGCAATACGGATCCGTTTTCCGGCAAGCGGTTGGTAGAACCGTATTCGGAGCATTTGTATGTGGTACAGAATCCGCCGGCAAAACCGTTGTCGCAGTCGGAGATGGATCGGGTGTACAGTCTGCCTTATATGCGGACCTATCACCCGTCTTACGAGGTGCTTGGCGGAGTACCTGCCATTGAGGAAGTGAAGTTTAGTCTGATCAGTAACCGGGGATGTTTTGGCGGCTGCAGTTTCTGTGCATTGACCTTCCATCAGGGACGAATTATTCAGACAAGAAGTCACGAATCTTTGATTGAGGAAGCAAAGAAATTTATCTGGGACAAGGATTTTAAAGGTTATATTCACGATGTAGGAGGACCGACCGCGAATTTCCGCGCGCCTGCCTGTGAAAAACAGTTGACAAAAGGGGCTTGCGTAAACAAACAGTGTCTGTTCCCGAAACCATGTAAGAACTTAAAGGTTGACCATAAGGATTATTTGAAGTTGCTTCGCAAATTGCGGGAACTTCCGAATGTGAAGAAAGTATTTATCCGTTCCGGTATCCGTTTTGATTATCTGATGGCAGATAAGGATGACAGTTTCTTTTTGGAACTTTGCGAACATCATGTCAGCGGTCAGTTAAAGGTGGCACCGGAACACATTGCAGACCCGGTTCTGAAGATGATGGGAAAACCGGAAAACAGCGTATATGAAGGTTTTACGAAGAAGTATAAACAGATTAATGAGAAGTTA
>CAZXQK010000234.1:0-2483 GCA_964642785.1 uncultured Faecalimonas sp. | reverse complement strand
TATCATGAATACACCATATGGAAAAGATGTATTGAAAATGCTTGCAGATGCCTGTCAAAAACATGGGATGCGTCTGTCGTTATATTATTCGAATCCGGATTGGCATTATGAATACGGGTATAATCCGGCAGCAACTCACCAGTGGAAAGCAATCAGGGGGAAGGAAATCAGTACGGAACGTTATCGGGAGTACATCAAGAATCAGATTACAGAATTGCTGACGCATTATGGACCGATTTATACGTTTTTCTGGGATATTCCGCCTTGCATATATGATCCTTCTTTGAATCAGCTGGTTCGCAGTCTGCAACCTGGGATTTACATCAATGACAGAGGATGGGATAAAGGTGATTTTTCAACGCCGGAGAGAGAATGCCCTGATATGGAAAATGCACGATTTACACAAATGACGGAAGCCTGTGATTCTGTTGGAGAGCAAAGTTGGGGATATCGGGAAAACGAGGATTTTTATTCCATTCGCTACTTATTGTGTTCTATTGATAAGATTATGGCAATGGGAGGCAGTTATTTGTTGAATGTAGGACCGAATGCAGAGGGCGTTATTACTGAAGATTACGCAAAAAGGATTCGTGCGGTAGGGAATTGGTATCGTTGTATGGAGCATTGTCTGGAATGCCATGAAAAAGATGATTTCCATTATCATATCAAAGCGAATAAGTGTATTAGCGTCAAAAAAGAGGGGAAGACATATTTTCATTTTTATGATGGAGTGGTGTCTTCTGCCGTTGCAATGGGATATTTCCCGGCATTTCCGAAAAAGGTACGTCTGATGAATACCGGAGAAGAGCTTGCGTGTGCGATTGAGCAGCTTCCACATTATTTTGCGGATGGTCGTGCGAAAACATATCTGCATATAACCGGGATTCCGACGGATGAACTTGTTGGAGAACCGATTGTGATTGAGGTGGAATGGTAAAATGAAGTATTCAGAAACAATATGGAACGGGTATCGGTGTCTGGAATTTGAGTTTCAGAACCGGCATGCAAAACTGGTGTGTCCAAAGCATGCAGATGTTAGAAAAAGATGGATTCTGAAAACAGAATATTTTGGAGCGTTTCCTAAATTCGAAATTGAAATGTTAGAAAAAGGTTTTCATGTTGCTTATGTGCAGAACAAGACTCGTTGGCATGATGAGTCAGATGATAGCAGGAAGGAAGAACTTTGCAGATTATTGCATGTAGAATTTGGTCTGAATGATAAATGCTTTTTAGTCGGCATGAGTTGTGGCGGCATGCATGCTGTGTATTTTGCAGCAAAATATCCGAACAGGATTGCAGGGATTTATTTGGACGCACCTGTTATGAATCTTCTCAGTTGTCCGGCAGGTGTTGGCAGTGCAGGAAATGATATGTATGAAGAGTTTGTTCATGATACGGGTATCACCATATTGGAACTGATAAATTATCGTCATCATCCGATTGACGAGGTTGATAAGTTGGTTTCTAATCATCTGCCGGTTTTTCTGGTGGCAGGAGACAGCGATGATGTAGTCCCTTACGCTGAGAATGGTAAGCATTTGTATGAGTTCTATCATAACCATGGCGGAGATATTACGTTAGTAATAAAACCGGGTGCAGGGCATCACCCGCATGGGCTGGATGATAATCAGATGTTGATGGAATTTATCAACAGAGTATATTAGAGGAAATGGAAGTATCGCCCGATTTCAGCGTAGCAGTTATCATGATCATGCTGCTACGCTGTGATTCTTTTTGCAAGGTGTTTTAGATGGTTTTAAATTGGTTTTAAATTCCGTGATTTACGTATTGAAAAAACGGAGGGGTTGTCATATAATAAAAATACATCAAAAGAGGACATGATTTTCTAATCAGTTCCAATGTCCTTTCAATGTTTGAATATCAGACATATCGGAAGATTTTTAATGGCACTTCAGCCAGCGAGATTCCAATTGATGAATTTAATAAAAAAGGTCGGTGAGAAAGCCTATGATTGTAGGAAAACTTTTTTTTATTTTTACTATCTAAAATACCATAAATGTGATAAGATAAAGGAGAGAAAATGGAAGATGAAAATCGTGTACAGGAGATTGTACAACAGTTGA
Organism: uncultured Faecalimonas sp.; assembly: GCA_964642785.1. GTDB lineage: Bacteria > Bacillota > Clostridia > Lachnospirales > Lachnospiraceae > Faecalimonas. The sequence continues at coordinate 399 of CAZXQK010000234.1, read as the reverse complement.
ATATTATTGATGATGTGCTGTTTCAAAAAATGGCAGAGGATATTGGATTCTGTGAAGAAATGATATCTACAATTTTACAGCAAAAAGTAACTGTACAGAAGGTTACGCCACAAAACAGTATTAAGAACCTGCAGGGAAGGTCTGTAGTCTTGGATGCACTCTGTACTTTTGAAGATGGGAAAGAATGTAACGTGGAAGTGCAAAAGGCAGATGATGATAATCACGTGAAACGGGTGCGGTATAATACATCCTGTATTACTGCCAATATTACGGAACCCGGAAGTAAGTTTGAGAAAGTACCGGATGTGATTGGTATTTTTATATCGAAGTTTGATGTGTTTGATGCAGGAAAGACGGTGTATCATATTGACCGGGTGATACGGGAAACCGGAGAGGTGC
>CAZXQK010000233.1:0-2487 GCA_964642785.1 uncultured Faecalimonas sp. | reverse complement strand
TGAGTCCTGTGACGGTTCTGACAGGACGGTAAAATAAAAAGTGACCGAGTGATGAAGTTTAACGAGAGGCGATGCCTCTCGTTTTTTGAACGGCAAAAGAAAAGGAGGACTTATGGAGTTACCAGAGAATGATCATCAGATTATAAAATTATCAGAAAAATTTTATGAGCAATATAAAAATCCACCCTATCGTGAAATACTCAAGAAAACATCGAGAGCGTATAACTGTTTACTATTTCAAACTCATTATGATTACTTTATTTGTATTCCATATCGAAGTGAAATCAAACATTCTTTTTCGTATCTGTTTCAAACCTCAGCAAGAGCAAAAAAACATAAATCCGGTCTGGATTACACGAAAATCCTTATCATAAATAAAACCGAATATTTGGATATCAGAGATGCCATTATTGACAAAGATGAATACATTGAAACGATGAGAAATTTTGAAAAAATTAAAAAGGCAGCATTGAAATATGTTGAAGATTATATAGCACATATTCGTAAAGAAAAAGTATTGCAACCTAAAATTTTTGACAGAAAATATGGCTTTTCAACATTGCAGTATTTTCATGAAGAATTAGGATTGACAAAATGGTAGTTTATTTACTATTCTATAGGAAAGTAATAAAAGAACAATATTATTAGGAGATAAAACAAATGTTAAGAGCAATTTATCCGGGGAGTTTTGATCCTGTGACATACGGTCATCTTGATATGATCGAGCGTGCTGCGGGCATAGTTGACGAATTAATTGTAGGTGTATTGCAAAATAAAGCAAAATCGTCGTTGTTTTCTTCCGAAGAACGTGTTACAATGTTATGCGAAGTTACAAAACATCTAAAAAATGTGAAAGTAGTATCCTTTGAAGGTCTGTTGATTGATTTCGCAAAAGAGATGGATGCGAAAGTTGTTGTAAGAGGACTTCGGGCGATTACAGACTTTGAATATGAATTACAGATGTCGCAGACGAATCGCAAATTGTGTCCAAAGGTGGAGACTTTATTTTTAACTACCAGTCTTGATTATTCGTACTTGAGTTCTACCACCGTAAAGGAAGTCGCAAGTTTTGGCGGCGATATTACGCAGTTTGTACCGGAATATGTGGCGGGGGAAGTAACAAAAAAGATAAAAGAAAGAGGGACAAGATAAAATGAGCAGCCGTATTGAGCAGATTATTGAAGAAATCGAAGAATACATTGACAGTTGTAAATTTCAACCGTTATCTACAACAAAGATTATTGTGAACAAAGATCAGATGGATGAATTATTGCGTGAACTTCGCATGAAGACTCCGGATGAAATCAAACGTTATCAGAAGATCATTGCAAACAAAGATGCCATCATTGCTGATGCACAGGCAAAAGCAGACAGTATGATTCAGGAAGCACAGAATACAACGAAAGAGTTGGTAAGTGAGCATGAAATCATGCAGCGCGCATATGCACAGGCAAATGATATTGTTCTGGCAGCAACAGAACAGGCTCAGCAGATTTTGGATAATGCAACAAACGATGCAAATGATATCCGTATCGGTGCCATGCAGTATACAAATGATTTGATGGCTACTGCAGAAGGTATTATCGGACATACATTGGACAGTTACACAAGCAAATATGAAGGGTTAGTAGGTTCACTTCGTGAATGTTATGATATCGTGCGTGCAAACCGTGCAGAACTTGAAATTCCTGAAAAATCAGAACGTGGGATGGAAGCGGAGTTCGGTATCGATGTTCTTGCAGAATAATCATAGTTGAATGACAAGGAAAGCAAACAGGCTGGTTACCAATGCGGTAACCAGCTTTTGTATTATGTATGGAGTGATGCGAAGGTCAGTTTCCTGTATCATGGATTTTGTCTGAGCAATCGCACAAAATCCGCCAAAGGAAGTCAGACCTAATACATAAGGGTAAGTGATGGTTAAGTTTGATGACAGGCTCATAATATAAGGGATGCCATTTGATATCTCTAAACATGGAAGTAAAAAAGCACACGGCAGACGCCGGGCAAGGGTAAAAATAATGGAAAACAACATCAGATAGCCGCCGATTTTTGTGACGGTTTCAAAACCATTCATGATAGCGGTATCCACAATCTGAAAATCAAACCAAAGGTTTGACATGGTGTCGGAAGCATCTTTTTTGCAAGAATAGTGATAGCATCTGCGAAAAAGAAAACTGCATATCACAGGCGAGAGAATCAGTATCAGCATGGTTTTAAAAAGTAAAGCCTTTTCCTGAAAGGTCTGCATGACAATGTAACTGATGACGAACATGGGACTGGTGTTGTTGCAGAAGGATAACAGGTATTGTCCTTCTTCTTTGGAGATTTGTTTTTCTTGATACAAATCAGCGATGACCTTTGCACCCATTGGATATCCGCATAAGAATCCGATAAAGACGGCATAGCAGGAAACTTCTGAAATATGAAATAATTTCTGCAGAATCGGACGTAGGGCGTGGGAGATATAAAAGACGCAGTTGGTCC
>CAZXQK010000232.1:0-2492 GCA_964642785.1 uncultured Faecalimonas sp. | reverse complement strand
ATTATTACGCTATTGTGGAGGAATAAAAATGGCACGTTATCTTGTAATCGTGGAATCACCTGCAAAAGTTAAAACAATAAAAAAGTTTTTGGGGAGCAGTTATCAGGTTGTTGCTTCCAATGGTCATGTGCGTGATTTTCCAAAGAGTTCGTTTGGAATTGATGTAGAACATGATTTTGAACCGAAGTATATTACAATCAGAGGAAAAGGGGATATCCTTGCAAACTTACGAAAAGAAGTAAAAAAGGCAGATAAGATTTATCTGGCAACTGACCCTGACCGAGAGGGAGAAGCGATTGCGTGGCATTTATATATTGCTTTAAAGTTAGAAAACAAGAAGGTTTACCGTATCAGTTTCAATGAGATTACAAAGAATGCGGTAAAAGCGTCAATTAAAGAAGCACGGGAAATTGACATGGATCTGGTAGATGCACAGCAGGCAAGACGTACTTTGGACAGAATGGTGGGGTATAAGATCAGCCCGCTGCTTTGGAGCAAGGTGAAACGCGGCTTGAGTGCGGGGCGTGTACAGTCGGTCGCACTTCGTATCATTGCGGATCGGGAAGATGAAATTAATGCATTTATGCCGGAAGAATATTGGACATTGGATGCACTGCTGCAGGTGGAAGGAGAAAAGAAGCCGTTAGCGGCAAAATATAGCGGTGACATTCATTCGGCAGAAGAGATGGAAAAACTGTTAAAGGATTTGGAGCGGGAGCAGTTTGCGGTGGAGGATATCAAGGTGAGCACCCGCAGTAAAAAAGCACCACTTCCATTTACTACCAGTACGTTGCAACAGGAAGCATCTAAGGCGTTGAATTTTGCAACACAAAAGACGATGAGGATCGCACAGCAGATGTATGAAGATGGTGTGATCACTTATTTACGTACTGATTCTACAAGAGTATCAGAAGAAGCAGATGAAAAGGCGAAAGCATTTATAACAGATCAGTATGGAGTAGTTTTCGTTGCGGAAGGAAATAAGAAAACAGGAGATGGAAAGAAGATACAGGATGCACACGAAGCGATTCGTCCGACTGATGTAACAAGGACACCGGCGACACTGAAAGATTCTGTTTCAAGAGATTACCTTCGTTTATATCAGCTGATTTGGAAACGGTTTGTAGCAAGCAGGATGCAGGCGGCACAGTACGAAACAGTAACCGTAAAAATCAAGGCGGGAAAATACCCGTTTTCGGTGGCTGCATCGAATATCAAATTCGAAGGTTTTCGTGTAGTGTATATAGAGGCCGGTGAAGAAAAAGAAGAAAAAAATGTGCTTGTGAAGCGGATTGACAAGGATTCGAAACTGACATTGGAATCCTATGAACCGAAACAGCATTTCACACAACCGCCGGCTCATTTTACGGAGGCGGCACTTGTCAAGACATTAGAAGAACTTGGAATCGGACGACCAAGTACCTATGCACCGACTATTTCTACCATTATTGCAAGACGATATGTCATAAAGGAAAATAAGAATCTATATATTACGGAAATTGGTGAAGTTGTAAACGGGATTATGAAGCAGTCGTTCCCGACCATTGTAGATGCAAATTTCACTGCGAACATGGAAGGACTTCTGGATATGATTGCAGAAGGAAAAGTAGGTTGGAAGACAGTGGTCAGCAATTTCTATCCGGATTTGGAAACGGCAGTCGAACTTGCGGAAAAAGAGTTGGAAAAGGTAACCATAGCTGATGAGGTGACAGATGTTATCTGCGAAGAATGTGGACGAAATATGGTAATCAAATACGGACCACATGGTAAGTTCCTGGCTTGTCCGGGATTTCCGGAATGCAGAAATACGAAAATGTATTTGGAAAAGATCGGTGTATCATGTCCGTTGTGCGGAAAAGACATTGTGGTTCGCAAAACAAAGAAGGGCAGAAGATATTACGGATGCGAGGATAATCCGAACTGCGAGTATATGTCATGGAAGAAACCGACGGAAAATTCCGACAAAACCTTGAAATAGGATAAATTGTATGATAATATATAAAATCATATGCTGGAGGAAGAAAAATGAGCGTACAATTATTAGATAAAACAAGAAAAATCAACAGATTGTTGCATAATAACAGTTCAAGCAAAGTAGTATTTAATGACATTTGTGATGTTTTGACTGAGATTTTAATGTCTAATGTACTGGTTGTCAGCAAAAAGGGAAAAGTACTGGGCGTAGGTCAGTGTGAAGGAGTGGAACTGATTCAGGAATTGATGGTCAACAAGATAGGAAGTCATCTGGATGAAATGCTGAATGAAAGAATGCTGAATGTTTTATCTACGAAAGAAAATGTTAATCTTCAGACGCTTGGCTTTTCAACGGAAGTTGCAAAAGGTTATCAGGCAATTGTTACACCGATTGATATCGCAGGAGAAAGACTGGGCACATTATTTATGTATAAAAAAGATGAAGCCTATGAGATTGACGACATTATTCTGAGTGAATATGGAGCAACGGTAGTAGGATTGGAGATGCTACGTTCTGT
>CAZXQK010000231.1:0-2506 GCA_964642785.1 uncultured Faecalimonas sp. | reverse complement strand
TCGCCGGACGGGTTAAGATGATCCGTCCGACTTCGTTATTCTTAAAGGCAGTGATCGCCATAGCCATGGCAAGATATGTTTTTCCGGTTCCAGCAGGTCCAAGACCAAATACAATCATCTGTTTTCTTATCGCATCCACATATTTCTTCTGTCCGATTGTTTTCGGTTTGATTGGTTTTCCCTGAAGCGTATGACAGATGATATCTTTATCAATTTCGACTAATTCTTTCTCACTGTCTTCAAATACCAAAGAAATGGCATAATCCACATTTTGTTCGGTGATGGTATTACCTCGCTTTGACAAGGAAACCAACTGTTCCAGGACACGCTTTGCCTGATTTACCCGGATTTCTTCTCCCAGAATCTTCACGTTTCCATCCCTTGCGATCAGTGTAACGTGAAGGGTTCTCTCTATTTTCTTCGCATACAAATCAAACTGTCCAAAGATATTGCTTTCATGTTCTGCAGGTATATCAATCAATGCTTCTAAAATGCTCATGGATTCAGCCCTCGTTTCATTTCATTCATAATCTTTTTTATTCTACCACAGACGGTGTTTGAAAATCAACGATTTTCCGATTTATCCCTACTTCTTCCAACAAAGTGATGGTTGCACCTGCTGATATTCCATTTTTATCCGGTATCATACTAAAATTCGAATCTAAAATGGTAGCTCCTGACTTTTCCAATTCCCTGCAGTATCGTTGATAACGTTTCGTCAGTATCTGTTCCATTTCTTCTTTGCTGTATGTCGCTTTTTTTGTTTCGTATTCCTTTAGCATTTGCCTGCCAATAATAAAAGGAAGATAGAAATGCGTCCCTAATTTCAATGTCGTTTCTGTCACGCTTTTTTCAAAAAGTTCAAATGAGTATCCGGTTCTTCCAAGCAGAAGTTCCTTCTTTTTGTATCGGAAAGAAAGAACCGTTCTCTTTTTCCCGGTATACTGCTTTTTCTCATATGTCTGCAAAACAAAGTCTTCATACTGAATATTTCGCTCCAACATAATATCTGCATCCGCTGTTACATAGTGGTACGCTGTCACCTCTTGTGCATCATTAAGAACCTCTACGGTTCCGGATACCAGAATTGTACCGCTTTCCACCTCGTCACCTGCCACAACTTTTGGTACACCGTTTCGTGTCACGATTTCTCTGATCGTGCCGGACTTTTCCGCAACGATGTCACTCGGCTCTTTCTCTGCTTCCTGTTTTATCAAGGTATCTGTGTTTTCCTTTACATGCACAAACAGACGGGTACCCTGTACGGAAGCGGATACCCAGATGATATCGTCGAATTGTTTTCGGATGTCTTTTGCAATCTGTTCACAGTCTACTTTGTACTTTACCATACCATAAGTAATATCCTGCGTTTTCAGATATTCCAAAAGCACATCGTCCGTAATGGAAACATTTCCCTGTAAATCAATGTCCCAGATAAAAAACGTAAAACTATATATCAGCACCAGACAAAGCAATATTCCGGCAAAAAACAGTTTCCGTTTCCGGTATTTATGCAAAAAGAAGGGCAATCCGTACCGCCCGTCTATTGTTACCCTCGTTCTTGTTTTTTTCAAAATCGGTTTTAATTTCTTAAAATCTTTTGCACGAATGTACATATCATAGGCGTTATGTACAGCCACAAGTCCCCATACATCGATTCCTTTATTTTTACACAGGTTCAAAAATCGTTCAGGAGAATAGCCTGTTACCCGTATGCGAAGATAGCCTTTTAACAAATCTTAACCCCCTTCATGAAACTCAATCAGAGAAATATGTCCGACTATTTTCATCTCATCATTAGTATAACATTCAATTTGAAGATCCGTTCCTGTTACATGAATTTTACCAATCTTCGGCTGTATGCGAATCAATTGATCAGTATATTCTAAAATGCCACGATAATTTTCAATGCAGGCCTCCGACTGTCCGGTTATGGTAAGGAGCGGAACACCCAAAATAACATCCTTTGGTAATCCTTTCATCTCAGGAAGTCTGATTTTTTGGTTTTTCTTATCCATAAAAAAAGCCACACATATACTTTTTATCAAATATATGTGTGGCATGGTTGTACCTATTCCTCAAAGTTTTCGTTTTCCTAACCGTACCTCTGACATTAATTCCGCAAGTTCCTCCGAAAGACCGTCAAACAGGTAGGTGCCGGTCTTTTTCGTCTGCAACATATGCGCTTCTTTCATTTCCCTTCCTGTCAGGATCAGTTCTTCCCGCAGTTCTTTTGCAGAAATCCGCATGGCACCTGCTCCAAGAATGATCATCTGTTCCATGGCATCTGACGTTGCAACACGAACCCGATAATGCCTGCTGATATCATGAACTGTTTTCTCAATATACTGATCTGCAGTTTCTGCTTCTTTCGTGTAAACCACATAAATATTATGGTATTTGAGTATCTCGCCCGGATTGCCTTCTACTTTATATCCGTCAAATACTAAAATCACCGTATTCTTCCGATATCCTTGAAAATTACAGAGGATGTCCATCAGTTTTC
>CAZXQK010000230.1:0-2510 GCA_964642785.1 uncultured Faecalimonas sp. | reverse complement strand
ATGCCATAGATAAAGACCTCGCCATTCTCTATGCGGATAAATGCTTCTTTGATACTGCATTTTCCCATACGGAGTGACTTCACCTCCGTACCATGCAATGCAATGCCTGCTTCACAAGTATCCAAAATAAAGAAATCATGATATGCTTTTTTATTATTTGCAATTAATTTCACTGATTCTTTTGCCATAACGTGCTATTCCTTTCTATGCAAGTTCAAAATCAATGGTTCTTTCCAACCGGTTTGTTCCAATGACACGCACAGATACCGTCTGTCCGAGTTTGTATGTCTTTCCGGTATGTTCCCCCACCATTTCATAAGTATCCTCGATATAATTATAATGGTCATCATACAAATCTGTCACGTGAATCAATCCCTCAATCGTATTCGGAAGTTCGACATAGAGCCCCCATTTTGTAATACCGGAAATCACGCCTTCAAACACCTCTCCCATACGTGTCGCCATATACTCTGCCTTTTTCAGTTTCACGGTTTCACGCTCTGCTTCCTCTGCCAGACGTTCTCGCTGACCGGACTGTTTTGCAACCTCCGTCAGCAGTGTTTCATAATGTGCTCTTCGGTTCTCATTCATCCTTCCACGCAGATTTTCCTTGATAATCCGATGAATCTGCAAATCCGGGTATCGGCGGATTGGCGATGTGAAATGACAATAATAAGAGGCTGCCAATCCGAAATGTCCTGTGTTTTCCGACGTATACTTCGCCTGCTTCATGGAACGAAGAGCCAACCGGCTGATCAATGCCTCCTCCGGAGTATCCTCTACCTTAGCAAGCAGTTTCTGAATTTCTTTCGGTCGTATCTCTTTATTGGATATATGAAGAGAATGACCAAAATTTTGAATAAATGTCACCAGCTTTTTAATCTTTTCTTCGTCCGGTGCTTCGTGGGTTCGATAGACAAACGGAATCTCCTGCCAGAAATAATCTTCTGCAACTGTTTCGTTTGCAAGCAACATAAAATCCTCAATCATCTTTGTTGCCACATTACGGTCATACGGCTGAATGTCAACCGGTTTTCCCTGCTTGTCTAATATCATCTTAGTTTCCGGAAAATCAAAATCAATAGAGCCTCGCAAATGCCGTTTTTCCCGCAAAACATGTGACAGTTCCTCCATTCGTTCAAACATCGGAACAAAGGTTTCGTACCGGGCAGTCTCATCTGCATCTTTCTCTTCCAAAATCTTTTTTACGCTGGTATAACTCATGCGCTCATCAATGCATACAACAGTTTCTGCAATTTTATGGTCGATCACTGCACCTCTTTCATTGATGGTCATTATACAACTGAGTGCCAGCCTGTCCTCTCCTGCATTCAGCGAACAGATCCCATTCGACAGGGTATGCGGGAGCATTGGAATCACCCGGTCCACCAGATACACACTGGTTCCCCGTTTCAGTGCTTCCCGGTCCAATGCGCTGTTCTCCTGTACATAATTGGTCACGTCTGCAATGTGAACACCCAGTATATAGTTTCCGTCTTCTTTCGTGAGAGAAATGGCATCATCCAAATCCTTGGCATCTTCTCCGTCAATCGTCACCATCTGCCAGTGTCGCAAATCCATACGGCCTGCCATGTCAGCAGTACTCACCGGACTTGTAACACGCTCCGCCTGATTCAGCACCTTTTCCGGAAATTCCGTCGGCAGGTCATAGCCTTTCACAATGGACATGATATCTACACCCGGGTCATTAACGTGCCCGAGAATCTCAATCACTTTCCCCTCCGGTTTCTTATCCTCACCGCCGTACTTCGTAAGTTCTACAACCACCTTATGTCCGGTCACCGCTCCCTTAGAACGCTCCAGTGGAATAAATATGTCTTTGAAAAAACGCTGATTATCCGGTCTGACAAAACCAAAATTCTTACTTTTCTCAAAATATCCGACCAAACTTGTCGTACCGTGAGCAAGCACTCTGGTAATCCTTCCTTCTTTTCGCTTTCCTCCTGTCGATGCTTTCAGCATGACTTCTACCTGATCATTGTGAAACGCACCATTCCGGTCATCTTCAGAGATAAAGATATCTTCCGTTTCTCCCTCTATAGTTACAAATCCAAAGCCTCTGGCATGAGCAGTATAAGTGCCAACCAAATGCCTCGCTTCTCCCTTTGAGTACTTTCCCTTGGAAGAAACGTGGACTTTCCCTTCTTCCTCCAGTGCATCAAGCACACGTTTCAATTCACTTTTTTGCTCTTTCGGAACCTGCAATAGAATGGCAAGTTCTTTTAACTTCATAGGTACATAGAATTCATCACAAATCAGTTGATAAATGACTTTTTTCCTTTTTTCAAATGTCTGTTCCATCCTATTTCCTTCCTTTTTCATGAATAAAAAACACCCTTACCATTTGATAATAAGAGTGTTTCGTCATCGTCTTGTTTACTTAGTTAAATACTTTCAAATTCAAGGCTACTGCCAATACTACAAAAAGAATTGCCGTAATTCTTGTAATCTTTACCAGTGCACCTTCCATAGAACGTCCTTTATTCTGT
>CAZXQK010000229.1:0-2512 GCA_964642785.1 uncultured Faecalimonas sp. | reverse complement strand
AAGAAATCTTTGGTCCGCAGATATAACCAACAGACATAACTGCCGGATAAATCTGTGTTCCGATTTCCCCTGCAAATCCTTTAAAGCGCAGAGACACTTCGCTTGGAACTGCCTTTAATCCATCAATCACAAATTTGAAGATTGCCGAAATTCCCATACCTGCAAATACAGTTGTTGCATTTGCACCGCCTTCTTCACCAGCAAGAAGAACTTCTGCACACGCCTGTCCTTCCGGATACGGTAAAATACCATGTTCTTTTACAATCAGAGCATTCCGAAGCGGTACCATGAAAAATACGCCTAAAAGCCCTCCAATCAATGCAATGATGGTAATCTCCACCATACTCGGCTTGTCCATCACGCCTTCCGCTGCCCATAGGAACAACGCCGGCAATGTAAAGATGGCACCTGCTGCCAGAGACTCACCTGCCGAACCGACTGTCTGCACAATGTTACTCTCTAAAATTGAGTTTTTCTTCATCAGTACGCGGATAACACCCATAGAAATAACAGCTGCCGGAATCGATGCAGACACAGTCATACCAACGCGCAGTCCAAGATACGCATTTGCCGCACCAAAGACAACTGCAAGGATAATACCCATGACGATGGAAGTAATTGTTAATTCCGGAGTGATTTTTTCAGCCGGAATATAAGGTTTAAATTCATCTTTATTTTCCATTGTAAAACCTTTTCCTTTCCTAAATATTTCTTTTTGATCATATATCGCCATTATTCGACACAAAATCCCGATTATTGTACCATAGATTCTTGTTCTTTTCCATCTTTTTTTCTTCTTAACATGACAATGTTAATCACCACTGCTCCCACTGCCATCAGGATTGCCAGTACCTGTGACACACGAAGCCCTGTTCCAAAAAACATCAATGAATCCGTGCGAAGTCCCTCGATCCAAAATCTTCCGATTCCATATCCGAAAAGATAAATCAAAAACACTTGTCCGTCAAACTGCTTGCGCTTTATCCACCATAACATGAGTGCCAAAACGCATACATTCCAAAGTGATTCATACAAAAAAGTCGGATGTACCTGTATATAACGAATGTTATCTATCACTTTCACATGCTCCAACATCTTTTCTGTAATATCTGAACTTCTGACTGCATCAACAGGAAGCTGCATTGCAAGCAGACCGTTTGTATACTCTCCGAAAGCTTCCCTGTTAAAGAAATTTCCCCATCGTCCGATAATCTGTCCTAAAATCAGCCCCGGTCCGGCGGTATCGGTCAAAAGTCCAAAAGAAATCTTCTTTACTTTTGCATACACAAACACCGTAGCGATTGCTGCAATCACTCCACCATAAATGGCAAGTCCGCCTTGTCTGATATTAAAAATACTGAGCAGGTCATTCTTATAAGAATCCCACGAGAAAATAACGTAATAAATCCTTGCACCGATAACGGACAAAATAACCGCATAAATTGCCAGGTCATAATAAGTATCCGGATCTTGCCCTGTTTTCTTTGCTATCAATGTTGCAAGTGCAATTCCGGCAAGAACGCCAAAACCAATGATGATACCATAATAAGCAATCTCAAATCCAAATATAGAAATGGATTGCCCTACATTTTTTAAATGGATCCCCAAATTTGGAAAGTTAATATCCGCTGTCATAACCTTCTTCCTTTCCGATTACACATTGAATCTGAACAGGATAATATCTCCATCCTGTACCACATATTCTTTTCCTTCCAGACGTACCAGTCCTTTTTCTTTCGCTGCTGTATAAGTACCACATGCCATCAGATCATCATAGCTAACGATTTCCGCACGGATAAATCCCCGTTCAAAATCCGAGTGAATCTTGCCTGCCGCCTGCGGTGCCTTTGTTCCTTTTTTAATCGTCCATGCACGAACCTCCGGCTCACCTGCTGTCAGATAACTGATCAGACCAAGCAGTCTATAACTGGCTTTAATCAATTTTTCCAGTCCGGATTCACTCAGCCCCAAATCTTCCAGGAACATTTTCTTTTCATCTTCCTCTAATTCCGCAATTTCCTGCTCAATCTGTGCACATACGACAAACACTTCACAATGTTCTTTTTCTGCAAATTTGCGAACAGCCTGTACACCCTCATTGCCTGCACCATCATCCATCAAATCATCTTCTGCCACATTTGCCGCAAAAATAACCGGTTTATATGTCAATAAGTTATAGTTTTCCAGCAATGCAAGTTCATCTTCATCATTGACTTCAAAACTTCTTGCCATGTTGTCATTTTCCAAATGTGCCTTGATTCTCTCCAACAACTCCAACTCTTTTGCAACTGCTTTGTCGTTACGTGCGACTTTTACTGCTTTTGCAATCCTTCTCTCTAAGATTTCAATATCGGAAAAAATAAGTTCCAGGTTAATCGTCTCGATATCACGAAGCGGTGCGATGCTTCCGTCAACATGAACGATGTTGCTGTCTTCAAAACAACGTACCACGTGAACAATCGCATCTACTTCCCGAATATTTGCCAAAAACTGATTTCCTAAACCTTCTCCC
>CAZXQK010000228.1:0-2528 GCA_964642785.1 uncultured Faecalimonas sp. | reverse complement strand
CCCATATCCATGGCGCGGCGAATCAATGTCTTGATTGCCTCTTTGTTGTAACTGATTGGATATTTCACATACTGAATCTTTCCGCCATTGGAAAGTTCCCAGAAACGTCCTTCCAAATCCTGTTTCTCAATCGGCGTAATATCCTCCGTCACATGACAGTGGAAACTGTTACTCACATATTCTCTGTCAGAAACATTTTCAATAATTCCATATTTTTTACGGAACTGCTGCACCTGTACACCACACAGATTTTCAGCCGGTGTACCATAAATCGCATACAAATGTCCGTCTTCTTCCTTGAACTGATTGACTTTCTTATTAATATACTCTAACACTTCCAGAGCAAACTGTCCGTCTTCCACAAGGGACTTCTTGTTGTGAAGCTGTTGCAGTTCATTGAAGGCAGTAATACCAAAAGAAGCTGTCGCTGACTTGAGCAACGGTTTAATCTTATCATACAAACCAAGTTTACCACCATAGAAACCGCCTTCGCAATACGCAAGCGGATTCGTAGATGCTTTCAATTCTCCTAAATAATCATAGGTACGAATGTGCAGTTGTCTGATCAACTCCAAGTAGTAATCCAATACTTCATAGAAATCCTTTCCTTCCTGTTTTGCTTTTGCATAAATCATCGGAAGGTGAAGGCTGACTGCACCAATATTAAATCTTCCCACGAATACCGGTGTATCATTTTCATCTGCCGGATTCATGCCTCCCCTTTCATACCAAGGGGATAAAAACGCACGACAACCCATCGGACTAATAATTTTGCCGTATTGCCTGTACATACTCGCAACATAGCCTTTTCCGGTCAGACTCAACCAGTCCGGATACATCGTCTTTCTGGAACATTCAATACCCGCTTCAAAAACATCTTCCAACTCCTTCCCCGGTCCATGTAAATTCTCATCATATAAGAATACAATTTTCGGGAAAAGTACCGGCTTTTTATGCCCTTCCTTACCTTGTCCGTTCATGCGAACCTGCAACATGGTAATCGTAAGCATTTTGCCAAACTTTGTTTTATTCGTTCCGGCTGTTACCGTAATAAACGGATAGTCACCACGACTGGAAGATACGGAATTAAATTTGTATTCCCAGCCTTGGAAGCCCTGCTCCATTTCCTTTTGTAGGTCTGCCAAAGCAATCTCCTCTGCCTTTTCTTTGGAAAGTCCTAAGTTCAGATACTTATCTACATGCTTTTTGTAAGACTTTTCCGCATATGGTTCCAAGATATCATCCACGCTTGGTACCGTAAAGCCGCCATACTGCTGACTCGCTGCACTCAGCACGATATCACCGATAACGTCAAACGCTACATCCAACGTCTTTGGTTCATTGTACCAAAGGTTCCCCATTTCAAATCCGCCACTCAAAACATTCTGAACATCAAACAGACAACAGTTCATCGTATCACGTCTTGCGGACATATCATGAATATAAATGTATCCCTCGCGGATTGCCTGTATTTCTTCTACAGTCAGGAAGAATTTCTTATATAATTCTTTATTTAGTTCATTAAAAATAAGGCTTCGTTTTGTGGAAACAAGAGCACTGTCTGTATTACTGTTCTCCTTATCTCCAATGTACATGATAGACTGGCTTTTTTTATAAACTTCATCTAACATTTGTACAAAATCCTGTTTGTAATTCCGATAATCCCGATAACTCTTTGCTACCAACGGATTTACCTTTTCCAATGCACCCTCTACTGCGTTGTGCATCTGCGCTATCTGAATATCCTCGATTCCCATTTTCCGAATCTCATCTTCCACAAACTGACAGATAAAATCCAGTTCTTCCTGCGTGAACTTTATCAACGCACGATTTGCCGACTTATTCACTGCCACAACTATCTTTTGTGCGTTAAAGTCTTCTTTTGTACCATCTTTTTTGACTACTCTGATCATTCAAATCTTCTCCTTTCGTTTTATCTACATTTAGTGCTTTAGCCTTATTGTAATCACTATATCATGTGCCTGTGCATTTTATATTATCACTACCATATACGCTCGTCAATATGAATTTACTGAAAAAGTACACAAAAAAAGACTGCCATTTTCAGCAATCTTTTCCATTCTCTTTACTCATCATCTTCCAGCAGATACGGTGTAGCCTGATATACGTAATAATTAATCCAATTCGTATAAAGATTGTTCGCATGAGAACGCCAGGTCAACAGCGGTTTATTCTCGCAATTGTCATCTTTATAGTAATTTTTTGGCACTTCAATATCCAATCCCTTACTCTTATCCCGCATATATTCATTGTGCAGTGTCATACGGTCATATTCCGGATGCCCCATCACAAATATCTGCTTTCCGTCTTCCGTCATACACAGGAACACACCTGCCTCCTCGGACTCGGCGAGAATCACCATGTCCGGTATCTTGCGAATGTCCTCTGCGGGCACAGTCGTGTGACGGGAATGCGGTGCATAAAACACATCATCAAATCCACGAAGTAACGGAGTCTTCCGGTTCTGTACCGTATGTTCAAAAACACCGAACATCTTAACCGGAAGC
>CAZXQK010000227.1:0-2532 GCA_964642785.1 uncultured Faecalimonas sp. | reverse complement strand
CCAGAGTACGTGACCTGTTTAAGCAGGCACAGGCAATGGCACCTTGTATTGTATTTATTGATGAAATTGATGCCATTGGTAAAAGTCGTGATAATGCACTTGGAAGCAACGATGAGCGGGAACAGACTTTGAATCAGATCCTTTCGGAAATGGATGGATTTGATACAGAAAAGGGATTACTGCTTTTGGCAGCAACAAACAGGCCGGAAGTCTTAGACCCGGCACTGCTTCGTCCGGGACGTTTTGACAGACGGATTATCGTAGATAAGCCGGACCTGAAAGGACGTATCGATACATTGAAGGTACATTCCAAAGATGTGAAGATGGACGAGACGGTGGATTTGGAAGCCATTGCTCTTGCAACTTCCGGTGCCGTTGGTTCGGATTTGGCGAATATGATCAATGAAGCTGCGATTACGGCAGTCAAACATGGAAGACGGGTGGTATCACAGTCAGATTTGTTTGAAGCCGTGGAAGTAGTTTTGGTTGGAAAAGAAAAGAAAGATCGTATTATGAATGCAGAGGAACGCCGGATTGTCTCTTACCATGAGGTAGGTCACGCATTAGTCAGTGCATTGCAAAAAGATGCAGAACCGGTGCAGAAGATTACTATTGTTCCGCGAACGATGGGAGCACTCGGATATGTAATGCAGACACCGGAGGAAGAAAAGTTCCTGAATACAAAGGCGGAGTTAGATGCGATGCTGATCGGACTGCTGGCAGGACGTGCCGCCGAGGAAATCGTGTTTGACACAGTAACGACAGGGGCTTCCAATGACATTGAGCGTGCAACAAAACTTGCAAGATCCATGGTAACACAATATGGTATGTCAGAGCATTTTGGGCTGATGGGGTTAGAATCTGTAGAACACCGTTATCTTGATGGAAGAGCAGTGATGAACTGCGGTGAAGCGACAGCGGCTGAAATTGACCGGGAAGTGATGCAGATGTTGAAAAAATCATACGAAGAAGCGAAACGTCTGTTATCGGAAAATCGTGAGGCTTTGGATAAGATTGCAGCATTCCTGATTGAGAAGGAAACCATTACCGGAAAAGAGTTTATGGATATTTTCCATAAAGTGAAGAAAACGAAAGAAGGAGAAGCACTTTCGGAGGAATGCTTTGAGGAATAAAATGGATACGATAGAACATCTGAAAACATATAATCAAATTTGTAAGGAGATGGACATTGTCTATCATAATTATGCAAAGTCTTGTGGGCTTTCGGACATGGCATATTGGATTCTTTATTCGATTGCTGAAAGTGACACATACTTTACGCAACGGGATTTTTGTAAGGACTGGTTTTTTACACCGCAGACAGTCAATTCGGCATTGAAGGATTTGGAGAGAAAAGGAATTATTTTTTTGGAGGCAGTTTCGGGAAACAAAAAGAATAAGTTGATAAAGCCGACAGAAGAAGGAAAAAATTTCATGGAACAATATATTACTCCGGTGATTCAGACAGAGTCTGAAAGTTTTGAAACAATGTCAAAAGATGAATGCGAACTTATGCTGTCCGCAACCCGTAAATACATTTCTGCATTGAAAGAAAAAATAAGAAATTTAGAAAAAAGAGCATTTTGAAAGGGGCAACACGTTTTAGTGTTGCCTCTTTTCATAAATAGATTTTACCGAAGAAGCGTATTCAGAAGGCGACATTCCGGTAATCTTCTTAAATTGTCTTGAAAAATAATGAATTGACGAATAACCAAGTTGTTCGGATATTTGGGAAAAGTTTAGTTTTCCGTCACGAATCATGTGTTTGGCAGCATTGATTTTTAATTTTGAAAAATAGTCGATAATTCCAATTCCGACTTCCGCATGAAATATTTTTTGCAGTTTGGTACGTCCGATCATGTTGTCCCAACATATCTGCTCAATGGTTAAATGTTTGCTGATATTATTTTCCATATAAGAAGTAACCCGTTTAAATACTTCTGTTGTGTTTTGCCGGCAGGAGAGGTGCTCCGATACTTCTTCGGCGGAATATCGCTGTACTAAATGAATCAGAAACTGTTCCAAGTGGATTTTCAACAGCTGCTTTGTTCCGGTTGGATATTCTGTATTTGGCTGCATTTCTGTCAGATACGGGTCATCCAAAGGGGAAGCAAAGAACTTTCTTGCTTCAATGAGGATATCAGCTAAAAGAGCCCGCTCTTTTTGATCAGTTCTTAAAATTTGACAACGGAAGAAATCCATCAGTCGGCTTTGCGTTGCAAAAGAGATAACGACAAGGTTTGGAGCAGTCTGTCCGTAAGTGGAAACCTTGTGAAATTCGTTCGGCTGATGAAATGCAATGTCCCCCTTTTTTAAGGTCAGTTGTTTATCGTCCATGCAGATATCCACACTGCCTTTATCGACATAGATAAATTCCCAAAAATCGTGCGATTCACCGGAAAAGTAAAACTTATTGGTATATTCAAAATAATGAACCGTATATAAAGACTCGATGGATATTGAGTCATCCAATATATGCTTGGTGTATGTCATAGTGAAAACCTGCTTTCCTTTGTTTTTTTTATCTTATCG
>CAZXQK010000226.1:0-2535 GCA_964642785.1 uncultured Faecalimonas sp. | reverse complement strand
TCACTATTCGGAACTGCCGGATACCTATGTTATCTTTATCTGTGATTTTGATCCGTTTGGTTTGGGGAAATATCGATATACACAGATGAGACGTTGTAAGGAAGCACCGGAGTTTTCAATGGAAGACGGAGAACACACCATCTTCTTAAGCACCAAGGGAAGGGAAGAAGATGAAGTACCAAAAGAGTTAGTTGACTTATTAAAATTTGTCGGTTCATCACTTTCGGAAAGCGAGGAAGCATATGATGATGTGTTCATCAGAAAACTGCAGACCACGATACAGGAAGTGAAACAAAGCCGTGAAATGGGGGCAAGGTATATGACATTTCAGGAATTATTGGATGATGAAAGAGCGTTGGGTCATGCACAAGGACGTGAGGAAGGTATCGGCATTGGACGCAAGGAAGGTATCGGCATTGGAGAACAGAAGAAACTGATTGCTCAAGTGCAAAAGAAACTGATAAAAAATAAATCCATTGAACAGATAGCGGAAGAACTGGAAGAAGATATAAGCACGATTGCGGAGGTTGTGGAGAAACTGTAAGGACGAGTCTGTGCAGGCGGATATGTTTTTGACTACGTTTGGTAAAGATGTATAAGGAGTGAATTCAGTTAAAATAAAATGGAGAGTCGAGAGACGTGAGAAATCCAGTATTGAAAATGTTCGAAATATGAAATATAATGAAAGGTAAAAAGCAGTGAAGATTGACCGGAAGGGAAATATTATGAAAAAGAGAAAGAACGAGATAAAGACAAAGCAATGCACAATCACGGAATTGATGCTGTCGATAAGACCTCACAGTCATCTGTATTATCCAAGGATACTGGTGTTTTTGACTGGTTACCGGTATCGTCGATAGAACTGGAGACTCTGGCCTCGGATGCAAGAATACCGTGGGAAGATGACAATAATTTTCCACTTCCGGATTATGAGGAAATCAATCACCAGGATATCATGCGTTTTTTTGTGAGAGAATGTGTGGATGACAAGAAAATAAGGAAACAATTATTTGACATTCTCAGACGTCATGATTATATTGATGCTTATGTTGAAGCATTGCAGAATCTTAATTTATATGATGAATTTGACATGGTCTGTGGTGATATTTATTATCAGATTTTCTCAGAGTGGGAAGAGAAAAACGGATTAAAATAATAAAAAGAAACAGTGAAAACGATATGTGTAAATGGATAGGGTGATTCGAAATTTGCTAGGGCGAGAACGCTTTTGAAAAATGATGGAGGTGTCGGTTTGATTAAAAAAGTGTATTTTGAGAATTTTAAGAGTTTTTCAAAGACAGAGATGCAAATTGAAAATATAACAACACTTATAGGAACAAACGCTGCAGGAAAAACAAATGCCATAGAAGGTATGATGATATTATCAGAAATTATGACAGGAAGAGATTTGTCGACCGTTTTGGATGGTACTAAAAATAGTGCTTCAGGAGTGAGAGGTGGAGCAAAAGGATGTTGTCGTTTTGATTCGGATTATTTTGTCTTGGGGTGCACTGTGCAATATGATGATCGGATTGATTTGGAATACAGAATAACAATTGAAGTAAAAGAACATGTGATGGTTTCAGAAGAAAAACTCTCACAGATATGTGATAACAAATGTAAAACTATGTTTTATACCAAGGCTCCAGAAGGACAATCGGGAGATATTACTGTTTCCTGTAATAATGGGACAAAAGGGAGAAATCCGGATATAACCTGCATCAGGTTTTCGTCTGTCATAAGCCAGATGACTACTAAACTATCGCAAGAACGGCAGTATGGAAAAACAATTGTGGAGTATGCGAACACCGTTATCAGTAATTTCACAAGCATCTTGTATCTGAATCCGGAGACGAGTCAGATGAGAAGTTATTCCATTATAAATGACACCAATTTGCGGGTAAATGCATCGAATATATCGTCTGTACTTTATTTGTTGTGTAAGAATCAGGATAACAAAAAAGAACTCTTAGATATTATACAAAAGTTACCGGAAAATCAGATTCTTGATATCATGTTTATGGAAGGACCATTGAATGATGTGATTCTTTTTCTAAAAGAAAAATCAGGAGAGAACGTACAGAAGATTGATGCGATGAGATTATCTGATGGTACGTTGAGATGTCTTGCTATTGTAACTGCTGTTTTGAGTGAAAAAACGGGTGGAATGATTGTGATTGAAGAGATTGATAACGGAATACATCCGGGAAGAGCAAAAATGTTAATTAATCTTGTGTCGGAGATAGCCAGAAGACGCAATGTAGATGTGCTGATTACCACTCATAATGCAGTTTTATTGAATGCATTGAATAAGGATGACCTTTTGGGTGTGGAAATTGTTTATCGAGATGAGGTTAAAGGAGATGGTCGCTTTATCCCACTGATTAAGATTCAAAGAATGCCGGAATTATTGGCTAATGGAAAGTTGGGCGATGTTTTTACAAGTGATATGATACTCCAATACATTAAATTTGAAGAAATGGAATCAAAAGATTATTCGTGGCTGGAGGTATAAATATGTATGTTCATTTTATA
>CAZXQK010000225.1:0-2542 GCA_964642785.1 uncultured Faecalimonas sp. | reverse complement strand
AAAGTTGAGAATAAAGTTGAGAATAAAAAAGGTTTGAATGCCCGAAGAAAAAAAATTCTTGTTGAAATGCGGGATAATCCTAATATTACTGCCAGTGAATTGCATGTGATTTTAGGAGTGAGTGAAACGGCTGTCTGGAATAATCTTAATTTCCTTAGAGATAATGGATATATTGAAAGAATAGGTTCAAAAAAGACGGGATATTGGAAAGTTCTTGATTAAATATGATTTGCATAGATCAGGTGTTGATTTTTTCGATGCCTGATTTTTGTATGTGTATAGATGAATATTAGAGCGTATGGATTATTCATAGCTTCATTAAAATTAAAATATTTAGATTGAAAATAAATGGATGCAGTGTTATGATAAATATATCTTAAGGAGAGGGGTGTGAAGATGAGAATTTAATTACTTTTGTTAACATGGATATTTATTTATATGGTATGAGTTTTAAAGCCCATACTTTGATCATGTTGCCAAAAGTGGATTATGTTCTCATAACCTCTCTTTTTTGTGTACAAAAATAACTGAAATGCTGGGCATATGCCCTCCTTTTGAAAAATATGAGGCTATAAGGATGTAATGAAACTGTTTGGCGGCAAGAGGAGGAATGTATATGGCGCAGATTAGTGTGAAAAATCTCACCTTTGGTTACGAAGGGAGTATGGATAATGTTTTTGAAAATGTTTCATTTTCTATTGACACCAATTGGAAATTAGGGTTTATCGGAAGGAATGGCAAGGGAAAGACGACCTTTTTGAAGCTGCTTTTGGGAAAATATCAGTTTTCGGGTTTGATAAGTGCATCGGTGAAGTTTGATCATTTCCCTTATGAAATTTCAGAACATCAAAAGAAAATGCCGGCTGCAGACTTTATGGAGGAGCTGAAGCCGGACTGTGAAATGTGGAGAGTATTCCGTGAACTGGAAGAATTGTCAGTAGATCCTGAAATTTTGTACAGGCCGTATGAAACCTTAAGTCCCGGAGAACGGACAAAGGCGCTGCTCGCGATCTTATTTTCGGAAGAAAATGAGTTTTTACTGATAGATGAGCCGACGAATCATCTGGATAAAGAGGCAAGAGAATGTGTGAAGGCATATTTGTCATCGAAGGAAGGATTTATACTGGTTTCGCACGACAGGAATCTGCTGGATGCATGTACGGATCATTGTCTGGTATTGAACAGGAACAGTATTGAGGTGCAAAATGGTAATTTTTCGAGCTGGTGGGAGAATAAGCAGCGGAAAGATAAGTTTGCTACAGCAGAAAATGAGAAGCATCAAAAAGAGATCAGAAAACTGAATCAGGCAGCAGAGCGGGTCGTGAAATGGGCAGATAAGAATGAATGTACCAAAATAGGATTTGACCCGGTAAAGGAGCATGACAGAGGCAAGAATACAAGAGGCTTTATCGGTGCAAAGACGAAAAAAATGCAGAGCCGCGCAAAGCAGATGGAAAAGCGGATCGAGCGGGAAATAAAGGAAAAAGAAGGTCTCCTGCAGGATATCGAAACAATAAAGGATTTAAAACTGATATCGCTTACCCATTACAGGAAGACGCTTGTTTGCGCAAAAGATTACAGCTTAAGATATCCAAATACCGAAAAGCCGGTTTTTGAAGGACTTTCCTTTGAGATTAAAACCGGTGAACGGATCGCACTGGCGGGAAAGAACGGAAGCGGTAAAACAACGCTCATAAAAGAAATTTTACAAAAATGCAATTCCGATACCAGCTTTATGGAAGGGGTATCAGAAGAAGGTGTGTGTGAAACAGCCGGTGGACTTGTTGTTTCTTATGTCGGACAGGAAACAGCCGGATTAAACGGCAGTATTACAAATTACTGCAAAGAACATCATCTGGATATGAGTTTGTTCTGTGCTATCCTGATAAAACTTGATTTTGAACGGAGTCAGTTTTTGAAGAATATAGAAACTTATTCAGAGGGACAGAAAAAGAAAGTAATGCTGGCGGCAAGCCTGCTTACACCGGCACATCTCTATATTTGGGATGAACCGCTGAACTATATTGATGTATTTTCGCGGATGCAGTTAGAAAAGCTGATTCTGACATATTGTCCAACGATGTTATTTGTGGAGCACGATGGAAGATTCTGTGAGAAAATAGCCACGAAAGAAATTGTGTTGTAAGAAAAATATAAAATGGGGTATAGGCAGTTGGTTTCACTTGCCTGTACCCCAAAATTGTTCAGCCGATTGTTTAATTATCGCTTTCGTCATCCGCAGACATATTATAAACCTGACGTTTACGAGCCATTTCATCGCTGGCAAGGTAATCATCATAAGTAGAAACCTTATCGACAAAGGTTCCGTCAGGAAGGAACTCAATGATACGGTTTGCGGTTGTCTGAACGACCTGATGGTCACGGGAGGCGAAAAGAATGACACCCGGGAATTTGATCAGACCATTATTCAGTGCAGTGATAGATTCCAAGTCCAGGTGGTCAGTCGGTTCATCAAGCCTTAATACCTTGGTAGCCTGCATCATCATGCGGGAAAGACGGACACGCACCTTTTCACCACCGG
>CAZXQK010000224.1:0-2549 GCA_964642785.1 uncultured Faecalimonas sp. | reverse complement strand
AGAAGGAGAATCAGAATATGTGGTATGAAAATACGTGGAGACGTCATTTGTGCGACATGCACATTGATGAATGGGATGAAGCTTTTTTATCCAAGTTCAGCCCGGAAGAATACGTGGAAAATCTGAAGCGTGCAAAGGTGCAGAATGCAATGCTTTATTTTCAGTCTCATGTTGGACTATGTTATTACCCGACCAAATGTGGAAAAATGCATCGCGCATTTATTGGCCGGGAGGATATGATGAAACGAGTGGAAGAATTGTGCCATGAGGCTGGAATTACCGTGACAGGATATTATAGTCTGATTTACAATACCTGGGCACATGACAAGTATCCTAAGTGGCGCGTTGTTGGAGGTGATGGTCGCTCTGCGAGAGAAAAAGGTATCGGAAATTCCTTGGAATTTTCAGCGGGCGGGGTATCGCGCTATGGTACATGCTGTCCCAATAATATGGAATATCGTGCATTTGTAAAAGAACAGATTCGGGAGATGGCAGCTTATTTTAACTTTGAAGGTTTTTTCTTTGATATGTTGTTCTGGCCAGAACCTTGTCAATGTGAATCATGCAGACAGCGTTGGGAGAAGGAAGTTGGCGGCCCTATGCCGGATTTCTGGGATGTATCGTCTCCAGGATGGCTGCAATACGTAGAAAAACGAAGAGAATGGATGGGAGAATTTGCACTATGGGCAGCAACGGAACTGAAAAAGGTTGCTCCACATGCAAGTGTAGAACAGAACCTTGCCGGAATGGTGAATTATGAAGCTCACCGGTGCTCGGACGAACGCGTCAATGATGCCTGCGATTATGCGGGAGGTGATATGTATGAAAGCCCGTATGGTCAGTCTTTTTCATGTAAATTATATAGAAAACTTTCGAAACATCAACCGTTTGAATATATGTTCAGCAGATGTGAGCCGAATCTGGGAATGCATACGACAATAAAATCAGAAGATTTTATGACCAGTTCTTTGTTTCTGACGGCAGCACATCATGGTGCAACTTTGATAATTGATGCAATTAATCCGATTGGAACGTTGGATAAACGTGTATACGAGCAGGTTGGAACAGTGTTTGAAAAGCAGATTCCATATGAACCATATCTGACAGATGGCGAAATGATGGAAGATATAGGAGTATATTATTCGCTGAAAAATAAGCAGACAGATTATCAGGCATTCTGTAATCATGAGGGTGCACTTGCGACTGCGGAGACTTTGGTGCGTAATCATGTGAATTATGGAGTGACGGGAGGATATGCGGATATCAGCAAGTATCAGACAGTGATTTTATCCTGTCCGAATCAGTGTGACAAGGCAGATTTTGAACGAATCTGTGAGAATGTGAAAAATGGAGGGAAGTTGTATTTCAGTGGAGTGGAAAGTCCGGAACTTTTACAAACTTTTTTTGGAGAAGAGTGTTACTGTGAGGGCTATACCAAAGAAAGGATTACATATATAACTCCGAATCGGAAATGCCCAGAGGCTTTTGAATGGTTTAATGAGGATTATCCGCTTCAGTTTGCTTCAAAGGCTCCGAAAATCAAAGGCATGAAGGAACAATGCGTTTTAGCAACGGTTACTCTTCCGTATACCGGACAGGACGGTCCAAAATTTGCATCCATTCATTCGAATCCTCCGGGAATCAGGACGGAATATCCGTCTGTAGCCAGAACATCGTATGGAAAAGGAACCGTACTGTGGTCAGCGTGTCCGGTGGAGTGTTGTAAGACAAGAGAGTACCGAAGAATGTTTTTCCGTCTTTTGAAATATGGTCTGCAACAGGAACAGACAATATGGACGGATGCACCACAGGATGTAGAAATTTTGGGATTCCGAACGAATAAGGGATTTCAGATAAATGCAGTTCTTTTAAATGAAGAAGATGTTGCAAGGCATGTGGAAACTTTTTCTGTCTCAGTGAAATGTGAAAAATGTCCGAAACAGGTAGTACTTATGCCAAAGAAAGAGAATATTGCGTTCGAATACGAAAATGAAACAGTAAAATTTCAAGTCAGTCACCTTCCGATTTTTGCCATGTATGAAATCTGGTGCTAATGAGTGTATTGAATTTCATGAAAAAATCCGTTATACTGAGTATATACTTAGTGTAACGGATTTTTTACGGAGGCAGGGAAAACATGGGGAGAACAGTAGCAATTGGATTACAGAAGTTTAGTGATATCATTGAAAATCATTGTTTTTATGTTGATAAAACATTATTTATCAAAGAATGGTGGGAAAATCAGGATGGAGTTACTTTGATTGCCCGACCGAGACGGTTTGGAAAGACACTGACTATGAGCATGTTGGAGCAGTTTTTTTCTTTGAAATATGCCGGACGGAGTGACCTGTTTGAACATCTGAACATATGGAAAGAGGAAAAGTACCGGGAACTGCAGGGAACTTATCCGGTGATTAGTCTGTCTTTTGCCAATGTGAAGGAGACTTCATTTGCAAAGACCACTTACAGAATTAAGCAGTTGTTGGTTGATATATATTCACAACATGAGTTTTTGCTGAAAGAGGATATTCTGACGGAAAATGACAGGG
>CAZXQK010000223.1:0-2552 GCA_964642785.1 uncultured Faecalimonas sp. | reverse complement strand
ATGACAGATTGCAACAGCACCTTCTTTTCTCGCTATTTCAACCAGTCGCTTTGCGATGACCGGACGAGCCATGGATGTTCCGAGTAAGTATTTATTTTCATAAATTGCATTTGCCTGCACGCAAGGTACTACGTAATCGTCGCAAAATTCATCTACGATATCTTCAATATATAATTTGGATGCGCCGGATAATCTTGCACGTTCGTGAAGTCCTTCTAATTCTTCGCCTTGTCCGCAGTTAATGCAGCAACAGATTACTTCGTAATCAAAATTTTCCTTTAACCAAGGGATAATGGCTGTCGTATCCAGACCGCCGGAATATGCTAATACAACTTTTTCTTTCATGATATATGCCTCCTAAAAAATCATTTTTTTCTATCAATATGCACACTATACTCCTGTTTTTGCATAAAATCAATAGAAAAATGAAAAAATATGCATTTTTTTGAAAAAAATTAAATTATGTGTTGATAATTATTCAGATAAAGCGTATAATTATGCGAAAAGGTATGGAAAGGAAATAAAGAAGATGATAAAAGCAGGAATTATCGGTGCGACCGGCTATGCAGGCGGCGAATTGGTTCGTATCTTAATGGGACATAAGGATGTGGAGATCAAATGGTTCGGTTCCCGAAGTTACATAGATAAGAAGTATTATGAAGTGTATCAGAATATGTTTCAGATTGTAGATGACGTTTGTCTGGATGATAATATCGAGGCACTGGCTAAGCAGGTGGATGTGATTTTTACTGCCACACCGCAGGGGTATCTGGCTTCGTTATTAAAGGAAGAAATTTTATCGAACGTGAAGATTGTGGATCTGAGTGCAGATTACCGTATCAAAGATGTGACTACGTATGAGAGGTGGTACAAGATTGAACATAAAAGTCCGCAGTTTATCGAAGAAGCAGTGTATGGTCTGTGCGAGGTAAACCGGGAAGATGTAAAAAAGGCAAGGCTGGTTGCCAATCCGGGCTGTTATACGACCTGTTCCATCTTAACGATTTATCCGCTGGCGAAAGAGGGACTGATTGAGATGAACAGTATCATAGTGGATGCGAAATCAGGAACTTCCGGTGCGGGACGCGGAGCAAAAGTGGACAATCTGTTTTGTGAAGTCAATGAGAATATGAAGGCTTACGGTGTGGCAAGTCACAGACATACACCGGAGATTGAGGAGCAGTTATCTCTTGCTTCAGGAGAGGACGTAGTGCTGAATTTTACGCCTCATCTGGTGCCGATGAACAGAGGTATTTTGGTGACGGCATATGCGACGCTGAAATCCGGTGTTACGGAAGATATGGTACGAGAGGCATATGACAAATATTACGGCAATGAGAAATTTGTACGTGTGCTGGATAAAGGAACTTGTCCGCAGACCAAATGGGTGGAAGGCAGTAACTATGTGGACGTTAATGTGGTCGTTGGCAATCGCACCAATCGTGTGATCATGATGGGTGCCATTGATAATCTGGTAAAAGGTGCGGCAGGTCAGGCAGTGCAGAACATGAATCTCATGTTTGTATTACCGGAAACAGAAGGGTTGCTGTTGATTCCGATGTTTCCATAAAAATACATAAGCGGAGGAGAACGAAATGAAGATAATAGAAGGCGGCGTAACAGCGGCAAACGGATTAGAAGCGGCAGGAGTAGCATCCGGAATCCGCAAGCATGGGCGTGTGGATATGGCGATGGTGTATAGTCAGACACCATGTAAGACGGCAGGAGCGTTTACGACGAATGTGGTAAAGGCGGCACCGGTCAAATGGGATCAGAAGATTGTGAAAGAAAGTGAATATGTGCAGGCAGTGGTGGTAAACTCCGGCATTGCAAATGCGTGTACCGGCACAGAAGGATATGGATATTGTAAGGATACTGCGGATAAAGTAAGCGAGGTACTTCAGATTCCGTCAGAGGCTGTTCTGGTCGGTTCGACAGGCGTAATCGGAATGCAGCTTCCGATGGAGCGCATCAAAAAAGGCGTGGAAATGCTGGCAGAAGAAAAATGTGCAACTCTGGAAGCCGGCACTTGTGCGGCAAAGGCGATTATGACAACGGATACCTGCAAGAAAGAGATTGCGGTGGAAGTGGAGATAGATGGTAAGACTGTGACCATTGGAGGCATGGCAAAGGGATCCGGCATGATCCACCCGAATATGTGCACTATGTTAAGTTTTGTGACAACAGATGCAGCTATTTCAAAGTCTGCACTGCAGAAGGCACTGAGTGCGGATGTGGAGGATACTTATAATATGATTTCCGTAGATGGTGACACTTCGACGAATGATACAGTACTGATTCTGGCAAACGGTATGGCAGGAAATACAGAGATTTGTGAGGACTCGAAAGAGTATGAAATATTTGCAGAGGGACTTCGGTATGTCAATGAATATCTTGCAAAACAGATGGCAGGTGACGGGGAAGGGGCAACCGCATTGTTTGAAGTGAATGTCATCGGGGCAGAGACAAAGGAACAGGCGAAAGTACTCAGTAAGTCCATTGCCTGCTCGAATCTGGTAAAGACTGCCATTGCAGGGCATGATGCAAACTGG
>CAZXQK010000222.1:0-2578 GCA_964642785.1 uncultured Faecalimonas sp. | reverse complement strand
TTTGAAGCTGAACGGTTTCAGGTTGAAAGTCAGATTCTTATAATGAATTTGCCATTGTTCCGGCAAATCAAAAAACTCCCATTCGCCACCGCCTTTTTTGCTGCGATGGTAATGTCCGTTCATATTTCGCCATCCCTTATGTGTTTTGTGTGTATCCCAAATTACCTGAGGATCCGGTCTTACCAAAAGATAATCGCCCCAGCGTTCCAGTTTTTCTCCATTGGAAGTATCGATTACTTCATAATCCTTCCATCCGTCTGCAATCCACATCGTATTTCATCCCTTCTATATCTTGTCAAATTAACGGGTTTGTCCGTCGCCTCGTATTACGTATTTGTAAGTGTTCATTTCACAAAGTCCCATCGGACCTCTGGCATGGATTTTCTGCGTTGAAATACCGATTTCACAGCCAAGTCCAAATTCACCGCCGTCTGTAAAACGGGTGGAGGCATTGACGTACACTGCGGCACTGTCTACCATTTGCGTGAAATATGTGGCATTTGCGTCATTCTGTGTAACAATGGATTCACTGTGATGCGTAGAGTGTCTGGCGATATGGGAAACCGCTTCCTGCACATTTTCTACCACTTTCACAGCCAGTATATAATTTAAAAATTCGGTATCGAAATCTGTTTCGCCTGCCAGTGTTCCACCAATAATAGTTGAGGCGTTTTCGTCAAGTCGAAGTTCACAGTCTGCAAGTCTTTCCTTTAATAAAGGAAGAAATTCGTGTGCCACGTTTTTGTGAACCAGACATACTTCGGCAGCATTGCATACAGAAGGGCGGCTCATCTTCGCGTTTTCCACAATGTTTAACGCTGTTTCCATATCAGCAGTTTCGTCCACGTAAATGTGACAGATGCCGGTTCCGGTTTCGATACAAGGAACAGTTGCATTTTCCACGCAGGCACGAATCAATCCGGCTCCGCCGCGTGGAATCAGTAAATCTACTTTTCCGGAAGCGGTCATCAGCGTGGTTGCTTCGCTGCGGTCAGTATTAGACGGCATACCGACAAGGTCAGCCGGCAGTCCGGCATTTGTCAGTCCTTCCTTCAAGGCGGCTACAACAGCCATAGAAGAACGGAAGGCTTCTTTTCCACCACGCAGGATACAAACATTCCCACTCTTGATTAAAAGAGCTGCTGCGTCAGACGTGACATTTGGTCTGCTTTCGTAGATGACGGCAACTACACCGATTGGAACGGAAATTTTTTCTAACTCTAATCCGTTATGAAGGGTGAGCTTTTCCAAGACACGTCCTACCGGGTCCGGTAGGTTGCAGACATCCAGAATGCCTTTCGCCATTGCTTGGATACGGTGTTCATCTAAGCGAAGACGGTCTGCCATTACACCATCACCATAGGCGTCTAAGTCTTCTTTGTTTGCGGTTAAAATATCTTCGGTATGTGCGATCAGGCTTTCTGCCATTGCCTGAAGACCACGGTTTTTCTCTGCCTCGTTGAGAGACGCAGCAAGCGGTTTTACTGCCAAAGCAGCATCTAATAATTCATGAACTGTCATGTTACTTGTCCTTTCTGGTGAAGCGTGTTCCCACCGGTTTGTTATCAAAAATATCATAAAGTACGGAAGGATTACTTCCATTTGCGATAATCATATCGATTCCTGCGTTCATGCAGATCTCTGCGGCATGAAGTTTGGTTATCATGCCTCCTGTTCCACGGGCTGTACCGGCTGTGCCGGCGAGTTTTTCGATATCTTCGTTGATTTCATTTACAATCGGAATCAAGGTTGCGTCCGTATTTGTACGCGGGTCTGCGGTATAAAGTCCGTTGATATCAGAAAGCACGATTAAGAGATTAGCATGTGCACCGACAGCAGTAATTGCAGATAAAGTGTCATTGTCTCCAACTTTAATTTCTGCTGTTGCAATCGTATCGTTCTCATTTATAATAGGAAGAACTCCGAACGACAGCAGACGGTCTAACGTATTACTGAAGTTGTCATACCGTTCCTCATTGTCAAAATCCACTCCGGTCATCAATATCTGAGCGACTGTATGATTGTGCTCCTGAAACAGTTTGTCGTAGAAATACATCAATTCACACTGACCGACAGCAGCACACGCCTGCTTGGAAGGAATATCCTGTGGTTTCTGACTGAGTCCGAGTTTGCCGACTCCCATGGCGATGGCACCGGATGATACAAATACAATTTCTAATCCCGCATTTTTCAAATCCGAAATTACTTTACAAAGATTTTCTATTCTTCTAATATTAATATTACCGTTTTGATGAGTCAGCGTCGATGTGCCGACCTTAATTACAACACGCATAATCAATCCTCCAAAAACAATTTACTTGAGTATACTATACGGAAGGCTTTTGTGCAAGTGTAGGGTGGGAGTTTTTGGGTCATGATAATTAGGATTAGCCGGGCAGAATAAATTGTGAAAAAAGTCAAGAAAAAAATTAAAAAAAGTGCTTGCATTATGAAAATCTTTCCTGTATAATGAAAAAGCTGTGACAAGATAGCGATGAAGCGTGAGGTTGCTGCCTGTATGTGGCAGGTATTCCGTGGAGCGAATGTCAAGTTAGGAAACTGGCGACAAGTCACTGTA
>CAZXQK010000221.1:0-2597 GCA_964642785.1 uncultured Faecalimonas sp. | reverse complement strand
CATCTTCCAAAAAGAAAAATGTGCGATTGTTTTTGCAATAATAAACAGCTTCACACATGGAATAGTCTTCCAATTCACCGTAATGACTGATTTTCAATTCCGGCTGGTTTGTCTGTATGCCCAGATTATTTCCATTTTCATCGTAGCAACGAACATTTCTAAAATCCGCCGAAACGTAACTTTCATAACCCTGTCCCATAAAGATTCCCATATAATTCATTGCAGTACGATCATAATTTTCCATAAATAACTTCGCATCCCAGCCAAAGTATTCCTCTTTTCCATTATATGTACATTTCACATTTGCACTGACACCGTCTGATTTCTTTTCTATCCGAATCAGATAGTGTGCTCCCGATCTCAGTAATGGACTTTCACCAATTTTATAATCTTCATAACCCAATACACCGTGATTCCAAGGATAGACTTCTGTTGGTATCGAACACACTACAAATCCATTCATCGCAACAGATTGTTTTACAACATTCTCTACATCATAAGAAAGATACATCACCGAACCGACTGCTTCCTTCCGATTGGCAATATAGATGTTGGTCGCATCCTGCAAACAGAATTCATAATAATGTGCTGTTGATTTTTCTTTCATCTGCTTTGGTCTATACACCGTTGCATTACGTGTTGCCGTAACCGGAATATCATTTCCATCTTCATCGTAGCAGTATACTCTCGAAAATTCGGCTGTCATACACCTTTTCTGATTTTGGTAATTTTCCGCACCATTTAAGAAAATCCCAAAATATTTTCCATCCTTGATTTCCTTGCTGATAATGTTTTTTCCCACATCGCCTAAGTCTATGTATTCGGAATGAGTTCCTTTTGCTTTTGCCACTTTGTAATGAAAGCCGTCTTCCTGCATCTCATAACTGATGAGATAGGTATATCCGACCTCAAACATAGTATCCAGATTCTGATCCCTGTCAGCATATTTCATGAAGCCTGTTCCTTCACCGTATATATCAGCTGCCTGATAGTCTTTCGTAACGATCAATCCCATTCCCAGCAATGTATTGGATGTTACACTGTCTACCGTATAGGTCAGAAAATATTTTTTTCCTGGTTTTACTTCCACCGGTTCTGTATTTCCAATAAAGCATCCATAACTTTCATTCAATGATACTGAATAACTTACTTTACCATGAGACACCTTTTTTTTAGTCTCAGCGTTTGCTGTCTGCCCCGGTACTGATGTGATTACAATCACCGATGCCAGCAAAGCGTACAGTACACTCCTTGTTTTCTTTCTATTCATCGCGTTCCTCCTTGTATCCTGCAAACCGTTATTCACTCCAAAAAACTTCTCGCAGATTTTCATAATATTGTCCGGTCTCATGTCCTGCAAAACACGGTTTTGAATATGTCCACCACTTCTGCATGACCGGACTGTTATCCATGATCCCCATATCCTTCTCATAGTCTGTTCCGGTATATTCGTAATATGTAAATACCTGATTTTCTCTTAATGATATTGAATAATGATGTATATTGCACCTGTTAAACAGTTCCAACAGCTCCGGCCACGGATTTGCATGCAGTTTTTCATAGTCCCTCACTTTATCCGGTTTTAATTCTGAATACATGATAAATCTTTTCATTGGTCTATTTCCTCATCCAACAATCCTACACTGCACAATATCCGGTCACATAATATCCAAGGTTATGCCGTCTGTCTAATCTTCCAAAACTTGCACAAACCGGAATATCTGAATCGAGTTCTAAAGAATACTGACCAAACGGAATCTGAAACTCCTCTTCACAAATCGGCAAATCTGTTCTTACACAGATAACTCGTTCTGCCGGGATTGTCAGATGCAATCCCTTTACCGGCTCCTTATCTTCAAAATAAAGACTTACAAAAATATGTGCATCTTCAGCATTTTTATTCGTGATCATAAGTGCCTCATGTCCCGGCAGATCCATATCTTCTCCATTTCCCGGCAAATCTCCATCTACAAACATATAATGTTTATATCCTAATGTTTTTTCTTCCATCTTCCTTACCTCACATTCTATAAATCCTTCATGAAATAGTCGTTCATCTTCGGAGATAATGGATGGCATCCCGTTTCTGTGATCATAAATCCGGTTTCAATACGTCCACCGTGTAAATCCGGATGTCCAAAGAAACTTACGTCTACCATCACCGTCATTCCTGGTACCAATACGAAATCACCATTTGGTCCGAAGAACGGAGATTCAGCTTCCATAAGTCCTATGGAATGTGCAAACGGACACACAAGATAATCTTTTAACCCATGCTTTTCGTAATACAAGCGTCCCGGAACATCAATTTCACGTCCTGTCATTCCAGGCTTTAGCATATCCTTTGTCAGGCGGAATGTTTCTCGCATATGATTTAATAAATCCTTCTGTTTCTGTGTATATACACCATTTACCGGAATCGTATCTCCGAAAGTTCCCGCATATCCGTTAAAACGGGGAGCAATGCCTATCATAACAAGCTCGCCGTCAAGCATTTCTTTGTTTGTAGCGGTGGGAACAACGGCTTTTGCACGCTCGCCCGAGCCGACAATTGTGGAATAAGCAAAGCTTGTTGCGCCGTTTGCACGGCAAATTGC
>CAZXQK010000220.1:0-2598 GCA_964642785.1 uncultured Faecalimonas sp. | reverse complement strand
ATGTGCTGCGATAACTGCTGCCAGATCTTTACGATTCTGCATCTTACCATTGCTTTGACTTCCCACCGGTGTTGTAGTCGTGTCTGCATACATCGGTGTCGCTGAAGAACGCTGGATACCGGTATTCATGTAAGCACCGTTATCATAACAGACATACACCATGTCATGATTTCGTTCCATCGCGCCGGACAAAGACTGAAAACCGATATCATAAGTGCCGCCATCACCGCCAAAGGTAATGAATTTATAGGTTTCGTCTAATTTTCCTTTACGTTTCAATGCGTGATAAGCACCTTCCACACCACTTAAGGTTGCTCCCGCATTTTCAAATGCATTATGAATGTAACTGTCTTCCCATGCGGTATATGGATATGTAAATGTAGATACTTCCAAACAGCCGGTTGCGTTTCCAATGACTGCCTTGTCGCCTTCATGAAGTCCGCGAAGGACGTTTCTTACTGCAATGGTGCCGCCACAGCCTGCGCACATTCTGTGTCCCGGAGCAAGACGTTCCTGTTTATTCATTGTTTCTTTAAAATTATATGCCATGTTCGTCTTCCTCCTTATCCCCGCAATCCAAGATAACGGTATGTTTCACCCGCATCTTTATGTTCTACAATCTCTTTTAAATCCGCAAATACGCTTTCCATGTCTTCTACACGCACATCACGTCCACCGAGTCCGTATACGTAGTTAACTGCAAGTGCATTGCTGTGTGCCCGAAACAGTGCCGACATCACATCTGCTCCCAATGGACCGCCATGGTTGGTATAGCCTTCTGCCCGATCCATAATGGCAACTGCTTTCACATGAGAAAGTGCTTTTGCAATCTCCTTAGCCGGAAACGGACGATACAGACGAATCTTAATCAGACCGACCTTTTCCCCTTTTGCCCGCAGTGTGTCGATCGCATCTTTTGTTGTTCCTGCTGCCGAGCCAATCATAACCACTGCCCTTTCAGCATCTTCCAAGCAGTATTCTTCAAACAGACCATATGCTCTGCCGGAAATCTTTTCAAACTCTTTCGCTACCTCCTGCACGACCGCAACTGCGTGCTTCATGCCCTCTGCCTGATTGCGCTTTGCTTCCATATAATAATCACTGATTGCATAAGGTCCCACCGCCATCGGCTGTTTCGGATTCAGCAGATAATTGTCCGGTTCGTACTCACCTACAAATCTTTTCACATCTGTATCCTCTAATAACTCCATATTTTCTACCGCATGGCTGGTGATAAAACCGTCCTGACAAATCATGATCGGAAGGCGTACCTCTTTGTGTTCGGAAATACGGAATGCCTGCACCATATTGTCATAGGCTTCCTGATTATTTTCCGCATAAATCTGAATCCAGCCTGCATCTCTTGCTCCCATACTGTCCGAGTGATCACAATTGATGTTGATCGGTCCGGAAAGTGCACGGTTCACAAGTGCCAGTGCAAGCGGCAGCCTGTTCGATGCCGCAATATATAATTCTTCCCACATATAGGCAAGTCCGCAGGATGATGTGGCTGTCAAGGTTCTTGCACCCGCAGCCGAAGCACCAATGGCTGCACTCATGGAACTATGTTCACTTTCTACCGTAATAAATTCCGTATCCACCTGACCATTTGCTACGAATGTGGCAAAATATTGCGGAATCTCCGTAGACGGCGTAATCGGAAACGCCGGAAATACGTCCGGATTAATCTGACGAAGTGCAATGGCAACGGCTTCATTTCCGGATAAACGTTCTCTTTTTCCCATGCTAGTTCACCCCTTCCATCGTAATTGCACCAAACGGACAAGACTTCACGCAGATGCCACATCCTTTGCAATGTTCATAATCAAATGCTCCACGCCGCATATCTTTTACCGGAATACAACTGTCCGGGCAAACCGGTACACAAAGCAGGCACTGCTTACATTTGTCTTCAATAAATTCCGGTTTTACGGAACTCCATTCACCGGTAGGAAACGCTTTGGAAGTCCCTGCTCCTGCAATTGTCATTCCCTCTGTCAAATCCTGCCATTTTGTTCTTATACCCAGTTGTCTGATATCGTCTGCCATCTTACTGCACCTCCTGCATTGCCATTTCCAGTGCCGCCATGTTGCCGTCAATGACCTCCGGCTTGCTGGCGAATTTGTGACGGAAGGAACTTTCCATCTCTTTCAAAAATATTTCTTCGTCCATAATGTCTGCCACCTTCACAATCGCCGCAAGAAGCGGTGTGTTTGGAAAATATTTCCCCATCGTTTCCATGGATACTTTCCTTGCATCAATAGTATATACCTTGCCTTCATATCCTTTTAAATGAGGGATGATTTCCTCTTTTGTATGTTCTGTATTAATTAAAATGGCACCCTCTTTTTTCAAACCTTTTGTTACATCTACGGTTTCCAAAAGCGATTCATCTACAACGACCACATATTGTGGTTCATAAATATTGGAATGTACACGAATCTGTTTGTCGCCGATTCGATTATATGCCGTAATCGGTGCGCCCATACGTTCCGGACCATATTCTGGCAAACCCTGCACATATTTTCCCGTTTTGAAAGCCACATCAGCCAAAAGAAGTGCTGCTGTTTTCGCACCCTGGCCGCCACGGCCCTGCC
>CAZXQK010000219.1:0-2612 GCA_964642785.1 uncultured Faecalimonas sp. | reverse complement strand
TCGATGTGGCTTTGGAGACTGCCAAACGACAGTTAAATGAAACAACGTTGTTGAAACAACAGTTAGAAGGTCAGATTGAAGTTTTAAAAGAGCAGATTAATACTGCAAGAATGAACGATGAGCATTTGGCACAGCGTTCCGTTGCCATTGTGTCCGAATTAGAAGAAAGAGAAAAACAACTGGAGAGCCTTTCTCAGGAGAAAACTTTATTAGAAGTGCAGATAGAGGAAGAAAATGCGAAACAGCAAAAAGCACAGGAAGAACTTCTTCTTACACAGACAAAGATTACCGAATTAACAGGTGCTGTGGAAAGCGGAAAGAATCATTTGATCGAACTTTTAAACAATCGTTCTTTGACGAAAGCCAACATTCAAAAATTTGATACCATGTTAGAGCAGATCCAAGTGCGTAAATCAGCATTGAATCAAAGACTGATTGCTGCGGAAAGTGAATCGGTGGAGCAGGATGAGGATATTAAAAAGTTTGAAGATGAATTAAAAAGTATATCGGATACCATTATTGGATATGTGGATGAAAATAAACGTAACGAAGCACATATCGAAGAATTGCAGGCAGAAGTCAGCAAAGTGTCTGAAGAACTCCGCAATGCTCAGACCGCCTACCACAGAGAAGCGTCACGTCTGGAATCTTTAAAGAATCTGACAGAACGCTATGACGGATACGGAAACAGCATTCGAAAAGTCATGGAACGCCGGGAGCAGGAAAAAGGGATTCTCGGTGTTGTTGCAGATATTGTTAAAGTAGATAAAACCTATGAAGTAGCAATTGAAACAGCTCTTGGCGGCAGTATTCAAAATATCGTAACAGATAATGAGGGGACTGCAAAGCGTATGATCCAGTATTTGAAACAGAATAAATTCGGACGTGCGACTTTTCTGCCTCTTACCGGCATCAGCGTAAACGGAGGCTTCAAACAAAACGAAGTACTTCGTGAAAACGGTGTCGTTGGTGTTGCAAGTTCACTGGTTCAGGTGGAAAAGCAGTATGAAAAATTAGCCGAACATTTACTTGGACGTACACTTGTTGTAAAACATATTGATGACGGTATTGCACTGGCAAAGAAGTATAAGCAGTCACTTCGTATGGTTACCTTAGAAGGTGAATTGATCAATCCGGGAGGAGCCATGACCGGTGGTGCGTTCAAAAATTCCAGTAATCTGCTCAGCCGGAGACGTGAGATTGAGGAAATCGAGCAAAAAGTGTCAATTTTGAAGAAAGAACTTCTGAATCTGGAACATCGTTTGGAAGTCAGCAAGGAAGAACGTACTTCGTATTATGCAAAAATTGAGGAAGTGAAAGCAAAATTACAGACGGCTTATGTGGTTCAAAATACTGCCAAAATGAATTTGGATCAAAAGATTGCCAAAAAAACGGAAGCAAAGGAACTTGTGAAACAGATTCGTCAGGAAGGGGAAGAGTTAGAACATCAGATTGCGGAAATCAAGGAAAACCAGGAAGCTATTTTTGTTGAATTAGAGGATTCCGAGAAATTTGAGCAGGAATTAAATACAAATGCAGAAACGAATCAAAAAGAATTAGAAGAAGCAAGAGCATTAGAAAGCAGACAGCAGCAAGATACAGAAGCGGCACGTCTTTCTTATGCCTCTTACGAGCAGAAACTTCAGTTTATGGTTGAAAACGAAGAGCGTATTCACGAAGAAGTGGAGAAATTTAAAGAAGAACTTGCCGGATTAGATGCAAGCAAGGGTGATGCTTCTGAGGATATCCGTAAGAAAGAGGAAGAGATTACGGAAATTCGTCAGACCATAGAGGATTCAAAGGATTTATTTAAGGAAATCGAAACGGAAATCCAGAAATATGTTTCCGAAAAAGAGGAATTAAATAAAAAACACAAGGAATTTCTTGCGAAAAGAGAAGAGTTATCCAAGCATATGTCTGAACTTGATAAAGAATTATTCCGCTTAAACAGCAAGCATGAAGGATACGAAGAAGCCTCTGAAAAGCAGATCAACTACATGTGGGAGGAATATGAACTCACCTATAGTCATGCAATGGAATTAAGAGATGAAGACTTAACAGACCTTGCATTTATGAAAAAAGAAATTCAAAGACTGAAAAATGAAATCAAATCTCTGGGTGCGGTCAATGTCAATGCCATTGAAGATTATAAGAACATTTCGGAACGTTATGAGTTTATGAAAACCCAGCATGACGATTTGGTAGAAGCAGAGGCGACATTGGTACAGATTATCGAGGAACTGGATGTGGCAATGCGTAAACAGTTCAAAGAAAGTTTTGAAGAAATCACTGTGGAATTTGATAAGGTATTCAAGCAACTTTTCGGTGGTGGAAAAGGAACATTGGAACTGATAGAGGATGAGGACATTCTAGAGGCAGGTATCCGGATTATTGCTCAGCCGCCCGGAAAGAAACTGCAGAATATGATGCAGTTATCCGGTGGAGAGAAAGCGTTAACGGCGATTTCCCTGCTGTTTGCAATCCAAAACCTAAAACCGTCTCCGTTCTGCCTGCTGGATGAGATTGCGGCGGCACTGGATGATTCCAACGCAGACCGCTATGCGAAGTATTTACGTAAGCTGACTAAACATACGCAGTTTATCGTAATTACA
>CAZXQK010000218.1:0-2626 GCA_964642785.1 uncultured Faecalimonas sp. | reverse complement strand
CGATGGAAGATGATTTCAATACGGCTGATGCAATTGCCTCTGTCTTCGAACTGGTTAAATATGCAAACACCACTGCAAACGGTGACAGTTCTAAGGCGTATTTAGAAGGACTGTTACAGGTGATTGTGAAGTTGAGTGATGTGCTTGGTCTTATTGTGGAAAAGAAAGAAGAGCTTCTTGCCGAGGATATTGAAAAATTAATTGAAGAACGTCAGGCTGCGAGAAAAGCAAAGAATTTTAATCGGGCAGATGAAATTCGGAATGAACTGTTAGAAAAGGGCATTATTTTAGAAGATACCCGAGAAGGAGTAAAATGGAAAAAAGCGTAAATGTAGAGACGGATTCTTATATGCGAGAATTGTTTCAAATGAAAGAGGTGGAGGTGCAAGAGTATTCGCCTCTTACCTTAGCGTATATCGGGGACAGCGTTTATGATCTGATTATCAAAAGCCTGGTTATAAATGGCGGAAACAAACAGGTGAATAAACTGCATCAGGAAACAAGCAGACTGGTACAGGCTTCAACTCAGTCCTTGATGATGCGGACCATGCAGGAACATCTGACAGAGGAAGAACGTGCGGTTTATAAACGCGGAAGAAATGCAAAATCAGTTTCTCCGGCGAAAAACCAATCGATTACCGACTATCGGCGGGCAACCGGATTTGAAGCATTGCTGGGGTATCTATATTTGCAAAAGGATTTGAAGCGCATGCTGGATTTAGTGAAAATCGGACTGGACAGTCTGGAGAGGGAGTAAAGGATGAGTGAAGAAATAAAAGTACAGAATCTGGTGGTTGAAGGAAGGAATGCGGTGATAGAAGCGTTTCGCTCCGGAAAACCGGTAGATAAACTGTTTGTCTTGGACGGCTGTCAGGACGGACCAATCCGCACGATTGTCAGAGAAGCGAAAAAGCATGATACGATTTTAAAATTTGTGACAAAAGAACGTTTGGATCAAATATCTGAGACGAAAAAACATCAGGGTGTCATTGCCTATGCGGCTGCTTATGAGTATTCGGATATGGAAGAGATTTTTGCCCTGGCGGAAAAAAGAGGGGAAGATCCGTTCCTTATTCTGCTGGATAATATAGAAGACCCGCATAACCTGGGGGCAATTATCCGTACTGCCAATCTTGCAGGGGCTCATGGTGTAGTGATTCCGAAACACCGCGCAGTAGGACTGACCGCAACTGTAGCAAAAACATCTGCGGGTGCATTGAATTATACTCCGGTTGTGAAAGTTACAAACATGGCAAAGACAATGGAAGAATTGAAGGAAAGGGGCTTATGGTTTGTATGTGCCGATATGGGAGGCGAATCCATGTATCGGTTAAATCTGACAGGACCAATCGGACTTGTGATTGGAAATGAAGGAGAAGGTGTCAGCCGTCTGGTAAAAGATAAGTGTGATTTTGTTGCAGCTATTCCGATGAAAGGGGATATCGATTCGCTGAATGCTTCTGTTGCGACGGGAGTGCTTGCATATGAAATCGTAAGACAACGCTTGAAGTAACATGAACAAATATCAAAATGTGTCAGATGAAGAACTGCTTCGCAGATTACGGGAAGGTGAATCTGCGATTGCGGATTTTCTGATGAATAAGTATAAGGAATTGGTGAAAAAGAAAGCAAAAGCGATGTATCTGCTCGGTGGCGAGAGTGATGATTTGATACAGGAAGGTATGATTGGTCTGTTTAAGGCAGTCAGAGATTATGACATTATGCAGAAAACATCTTTTTATCATTTTGCAGAACTTTGTATTTCCAGACAAATGTACACTGCCATAAAACTGTCACAAAGACAAAAGCATATTCCGTTAAACTCCTATGTATCCTTATATGACAGAGGGGGAGATGATGCAGAGGAAAAACAGCCGCTTCTGATAGACCAATTGAGAAATGTGAAGGATAATAATCCGGAAGAACTTTTTTTGGATAAGGAATTTTTTCAAACTGTTGAGAAAGAATTGAACGAGCGATTAAGTGAATTAGAGAGCAAAGTGCTGCATTTGCATCTTATGGGAGAAGATTATCGTTCTATTGCGTCACTTCTTGGGAAAAGTCCGAAAGCGATTGACAATGCACTGCAAAGAATCCGACAAAAAATGCGTATTATTTTGCAATAAACATTTGACTTTCTGACTGAGATATAGTAATATAATACGGTACTGTCAAAGACAGAGTGCTGTTGTGGCGCAGTCGGTAGCGCGTCGCCTTGGTAAGGCGGAGGTCACGGGTTCAAGTCCCGCCAACAGCTTTCTTTTTTATTCATGCATATTTTCATGCAGTTTTCAAAGAAGATAAAAGAGTATATTGCATTTAATAAGGCAGCCGACAGGCGGCTCGTTTATCCGTTCTATGATTTAGAAAGGATGATGTCTTATGAGTACATATGAAGAATTCATGGTCGTTTTAACTGTGGTCAAGGTTATTGTATCAATTCTGAGTTTGAAAAATAAGAAATAGCCGTTCCTGTCTCTCGCAAAGTTGGAACGGCTATTTCAGATAGCATATTAACAGTTTGCCGGAGCGGGTAGCGCGCACCTACTCGTCGGCTGTCTTGTTAAGTTCATTGTACCAAATCGCTGGCGCGATGGCTAGCGTTACGTACAATAAGGTCGCTACT
>CAZXQK010000217.1:0-2628 GCA_964642785.1 uncultured Faecalimonas sp. | reverse complement strand
CCGGATTTACAATAGCCGGTTCCGCTTTTCGCACTGCATTTCCATACACATATGCCGCCATTCTTTTCACTCCCCATACCTAACTTCGTTCAAAAATACGGAGTTTTGCACTTTTTGACCGACTATTTGCCTCCAGTTCTTCCTCGCCCGGAAGTATCGGTTTTCTGGTAATCACTTTCCCCTTTGAAACATTTCCACAGACACATACCGGGAAATGACTCGGACAAGTGCAAGGATCTTCATTTCTTTTGAAAATACTCTTTACAATTCTGTCCTCTAAGGAATGGAAGGTAATAATGCAAATCCTTCCGTCTTTATTTAATAACTCTATCATGTCATCCAACGTGTTCTTTAACACTTCCAGTTCCCTGTTCAATTCAATCCGAATTGCCTGAAAGGTTCTTTTTGCAGGGTGACCTGCTGTTTTTTGAAACTTCATTGGTATGGCATGTTTTATAATCTCAATTAATTGTCCCGTAGTTTCGATGGGAACTTTTTCGCGTTCCATCACAATATGCTTTGCAATGTTCTTCGCAAACTTATCTTCCCCATAGTCGCGAATAATACGAAAAAGTTCCATCTCACTATAGTCATTGACGATGTCTTTGGCCGTTTTCTCCTGACGCCTGTCCATTCTCATATCCAAAGGTGCATCTACCCGATAGGAGAATCCTCTCTCTGCCGTATCTAACTGATAAGATGATACGCCCAGATCAAGCACGATCCCATCTACTTTATCAATGCCTAGTTTTTGAAGCTGCGACTTCATATCACAATAGTTGCTTCGGACTATTGTAACTCTCTCCCCGAAGTCACGTAAGCGGACGCCTGCAGCCTCGATGGCTGCTTCGTCCTGGTCTATGCCTATAAATCTCCCCATGTTACCTAATCGTGTACACACTTCGTAAGCATGTCCACCTCCACCAAGCGTTCCATCTACGTAGATGCCGTCCGGCTTGATGTTCAGACCATCTACGGTTTCTTCCAATAATACTGATGTATGCTTAAATACCATAAATACCTCCTGTAGCGAAAGAACTAAATTCCAAGTCCTAATTCTTCCATCTGACTTGCGATATCATCCATGTTGTCTTCCACAGCAGCATTATTATCGTCCCATTTTGCCTTATCCCAGATTTCCACTCGATCCAGCACCCCTACAAGAACGACTTCCTTATCCAGTCCGGCAAACTCCCTAAGGGCTGAAGAAATCAAAACTCTTCCTTGTTTATCAAGGCCGCCATCCACTGCACTTCCTAAAAAGAAACGTGTAAATGTTCTGGCGTTTTTATTTGTCAGTGGTAAGGTTCTTAGCTTTTCTTCAAAGATTGTCCATTCATTGTTCGGATATAAAAACAAGCATCCATCAAGACCTTTCGTGATTACAAAATCTTCCCCAAGAATCTCACGAAATTTCGAAGGAATAATCAGTCTTCCCTTTGTGTCGATACTATGATTAAATTCTCCCGTCAACAATGAACTCACCTCTTTTCAAAATGGGTCTGCCACTTTCGCCCCATTATCTACCACTATTCACCACTTTTCACCACTTGCATTCATTCTATACTACTTTTTCGTGTATTTCAAGAGGTTTTTGAATTTTTTTGATTTCTCCCATTTTTTCACAACAAAAAAAGACATATCCTTACGACATGCCTTCTTCCTCACTTTTTCTCTATTCTGCTGTATCTGTTGCGTTCAGTGCTGTTTCATAATCACTTACTGCCGTGTAATCAACTTCCACTTCTTCTCTTGGCTGATTATCAATGATGTATGTAACTCCTGAATATCCTACCCATCCAAGTGCCGCCGCAACTACCACAACTGCCACACTGTTTCTCATGATTCTTTGAATCTTTTCTTTCTTCATCGTCTTTTTGCGATTTGCCTTTTGCTCTTTATAACGTTCTACTTTTTCCTGACTCATTAAAACTAGCCCTCCAATTGCCTATAATAAGTGTATTATATCACTTTTCTTCCGTTTCGTCAAATTCTATTCTGTTCGAGACGCTCAACGCAATTCCCATTTCTGCCAGCAAAAACACCATCGATGTTCCTCCATAACTGACAAACGGAAGCGTAATACCTGTTGTGGGAATCACGTTCAGTACAACCGCCACATTCAGACACACCTGCAGTGCAATATGTGCGAAGATTCCCGTCACCATAAGAGAACCGTACATATCCGGTGCATTCTGTGCGATAAACATCAGACGGTACAACAAGATTCCAAACATAGTCAGCAGCACAATTGCTCCAAATACACCCAGTTCTTCGCAGATAACAGCCAGAATCATATCGTTCTGTGCTTCCGGAATCACCATCTTCTGTGCACTGTTGCCAAGACCTTTCCCAAAGAATCCTCCTGAACCGATGGCATACAGACCCTGCATTACCTGATATCCGCCCTCAGCCAGATATTCTTTCGGGTGAAGCCACACTAAAATTCTGCGCAGACGGAAACTTTTACTGGTGTCCATTACAGCATCTAATATCCATACCCCAAGTCCAATCAGGCTCACACCTACGCCTGCCAGTGCAATCCAAGGTGCAGTCTTCGGATGCGATACAAACAGCATCACGCACACAATTCCAAGTACAATAACCGCCGTACTCAGATTATCCGTC
>CAZXQK010000216.1:0-2629 GCA_964642785.1 uncultured Faecalimonas sp. | reverse complement strand
A
Organism: uncultured Faecalimonas sp.; assembly: GCA_964642785.1. Lineage (GTDB taxonomy): Bacteria > Bacillota > Clostridia > Lachnospirales > Lachnospiraceae > Faecalimonas. The sequence goes on along the minus strand of CAZXQK010000216.1, from coordinate 2,628 downwards.
CGGTATACTCACCGGCATCTACCGGCGGTTTGTCAGAAGAATAGGTTGTATTATTTCTTCCCACATATTTTACTTCATAAGTGCCGGTATAGCCGTCCTCATTTGTCGGTGTTCCGGTATATCCGATATGTTTTTCGCCGTTGTATTCACCGTTAGCGGCAGTTACACCGGTAATGGTAATGATCTGTGCATTCACATACTGTCCGTTAGAACGGTATACCGTCTTTCCGTTAAAACTCGGATAGTTTTGTTTTTCGTCACCTGTTAAAGTCTGATACCAGACAAGTTCTCCATCAGACTTAGAACCATTAAGAAGATACGTTACCTCACCGCTCTCAAAAGCGTTCTTTTTCATCTCGGTTGCACCATTTAACTTTGTACTATCCGGGTAGTTGTCCTCCAAATAGTAACAATTTACGATATTGAGAACTCCTGGGTTTGTTGAATTATATGACATTCCAAGAATTGGGTCATCAACCCTACTGCCTGTGCCACCACCAAAAAGAGTTACCTTTCCGACATTGTAACAGTTTTCAATCGACAAATCGTCCATTTTTCCGCCGACAATCCCTCCTGCTGCAAGATTTCTGGCAGATATCTCACCACTGTTCCAACAGTTCGTAATCACAGTATTAGAAGTGAATCCAACGATTCCACCTGACCGCCAGCCATTCTCTGTGTCTTCATTATCCAAATGTGTGACCGTAGATGTATTCGAACAATGCTCAACAGCACCATCACCACAATAGCCTATCACCCCACCTGCTGTGTATCTATTAATTATAATCTTATTATCGACACTATGGCAATTGATGACCCGTGTTCCAGCCAGCACGTTGCCAGCAATCGCTCCCGCACTCTGATCTGCATAAAAATAGGATGATTCTACACTAATGTTCTGAAGTACAGACTTCTCACAGACTCCAAACAAACCCAAAGACAAAGAATTTCCTTGATTACAGTAAAGACCATGAATGGTATACCCCTGACCATCAAAAGTACCGCTATATTTCTTTCCGGTAAGAGCATAATTTCCTATAGGAATCCAGTTTCTTCGGTCGACAGCATTCCAATCTTCATTTACACTGATATTCGCTGTTAATACAGCACTTGCAGACAGCTCCTCTTTCTCGTTCACCTGCTGAGCAAACCAATACAACTGTCCCGCATTACTAATTTCATAAAAGCCATCATCGTTTTTCGCACATGGTTGATATGCATCACAGACGTTAATTCCGTCCGTGCGCAAATTTTCACAAAAACCATTTTTATCGTATTTATGAGTTGGTGCAACTGCGACCTCATTCGTATATCCGCTGACATTGTCGCCAATATAGCAACTGCCCATAATTGCATATACTGTTTTTCCAAAGAATGCAGGCATTTTTTCACCACAGGTCTGATACCATACTTGTGAACCATCAGTCACCCCCTGATTCAAAAGGTAGGTTACTTTCCCAGATGTAAAATCTATCATTGATGCGGCAGTTGTCCCGCTAAGACTATCTATTTCACTGTCACTCAAATAGTAACAGTTAAAAACTCGTCCCCCGCCTTCACCCACAATCTGACCATACTGATTTCTAGTTCCTTTAGGAATAACCTCTCCAATATTATAGCAATTGATTATTTTTGTGCCGGACAGATATGTATTCTGCAATCCTGCTATGCCTCCCAAGTAACATGCTCTTCCGGATACCAGACCACAGTTGTAGCAATTTTCAATCACACCCTGATTATTTCCAGTAATCCCACCAAACTGCATCCCACTGGTGTCAGACTTCGACTTTACCGTCACTTCGTTCCAGCACTTTGAAATCACACCACCATAAACAGCACCAACAATACCGCCGAGACCATCTGTACCGAACACATAACCATTATCAACTCCCACTTTGGTAATTGTTCCACCTGCAACACTAGAAAAAAGTCCAAGATACGAATCCTTTGAACTTTTTTCAGAAATACAATACATACCACTGACCGTATGGAAGTTACCGTCAAAAACACCTTTATAACCTTCATTGTATCCAGAAAGACCAATAGGTTCCCAATTGCGCCATCCCTCTGTCACTATCACACCATCCTTTGTCACAGTACCATCAGATGCAAATTTATACCCCGGGTTCAGGTCAATATCCTCTGTTAAAACAGCATTGATTTTTTTATTTGTTTCTACTTCAATAGAAAACCAATATAGATTACCTGCATTGCTGATTTCATAGTATCCATTATTGTTCAGCACCGGTTTCTGATAATCATTACATTCCGTACAGAATCCATTCTGATACGTACCTGTACAATTAGTTTCAGCACAAGAATTATCGCCTCCGGCACTTGCTATGATTTTGTTCATCGGTATCATACTGAATACCAACACCACCGCCAGTAGCATACTTAACACTCTGTTTTTTATCTTAAATTTTGTTATCATATATTGTTTAACCTCCGTATTGTTAGAATATTTATGATCTGTCTATCATAATTTTTTGCTAATCACTTCTGCATTTCGGTTTGTTCATCAGCAAAATGGGACTGCTCTTATGAAAGAACGCAAAAAGCCACTCGCAAAGCGAAACGAAAAATAACCGTTCCTGCCTTGCAAGTGGCTGATATGTTCTGTATATG
>CAZXQK010000215.1:0-2659 GCA_964642785.1 uncultured Faecalimonas sp. | reverse complement strand
ATCAAGGGTGGAAAGATTGTAGCAGGAGATGTGGTTGTTATCCGCTATGAAGGACCAAAAGGCGGTCCGGGTATGAGAGAAATGTTAAATCCGACTTCGGCGATTGCAGGTATGGGACTTGGCTCCAGCGTGGCACTGATCACAGACGGACGTTTCAGCGGAGCTTCCCGCGGTGCTTCCATCGGACACGTTTCTCCGGAGGCGGCAGTAGGTGGACCGATTGCTTTGATAGAAGAAGGAGACTGCATTCGAATCAATATTCCGGAAACGAAGATCGAACTCTTGGTATCGGAAGAGGTTCTGGCAGAAAGAAAAGCAAAATGGATACCGAGACAGCCGAAAGTAACCACCGGATATCTTGCAAGATATGCTTCTATGGTGACATCAGGCAACAGAGGTGCTATTTTAGAAATACCGAGATAGAAAGAGGAGATTGTTATGCAATTAACAGGAGCAGAAATTGTAATTGAATGTCTGAAAGAGCAAGGTGTTGACACTGTATTCGGGTATCCGGGCGGTGCAATCCTGAATGTATATGATGCATTATATAAGCACAGTGATGAAATCACTCACATTCTGACTTCTCATGAGCAGGGGGCTTCCCATGCGGCAGACGGTTATGCGAGAGCAACCGGAAAAGTAGGTGTGTGCCTTGCAACCAGTGGACCCGGAGCAACCAATCTTGTTACCGGAATCGCAACTGCTTATATGGATTCCATTCCGGTGGTTGCAATCACCTGTAATGTGGGTGTTTCCCTTCTTGGAAAGGATAGTTTTCAGGAGATAGACATTACCGGTGTGACCATGCCGATTACGAAGCACAATTACATTGTAAAAGATGTGAAGAAACTTGCGGAAACGATTCGGAAAGCATTTGACATTGCAAGAAACGGAAGACCGGGACCGGTACTGATTGATATTCCGAAAGATGTGACTGCGAATATTTGTGAGTATGAGAAAATAGAAATAGATTGTGCAAAACACTGGAAAGGTGTCATAGAGGAAACTGAGATTGATGAGGCAATCTCCATGATGAAGGAAGCGAAGAAGCCGTTTATCTTCGTTGGCGGAGGTGCCGTGTTATCAGATGCCAGTGAATCTTTAACGGAATTTGTACATAGAATGGATGCACCGGTTACGGATTCTCTGATGGGGAAAGGTGCATTTCCGGGAACGGATGAACTGTATACGGGCATGCTTGGAATGCATGGAACGAAAGCAGCAAATTTTGGCGTAAGCCAGTGTGATCTGCTTGTGGTGATCGGTGCAAGATTCAGCGACCGTGTAACGGGAAATGCAAGTAAGTTTGCTAAGAATGCCAAGATTGTACAGATTGATATTGACCCGGCAGAGATTGATAAAAACATCATGACGGATGCAAGCATCACGGGGGATATCGATGCCGTCCTAAGGAAAATCAATGAAAGATTAGAGCAGCAGGATCATGCAGAATGGAAGGAAACCATTCGGGAATACAAGAACCGGTATCCACTGACTTATCACACAGGTGTTCTGACAGGACCTGCCATTATGGAAGAAATTTATAATCAGACAAAGGGCGAGGCAGTGATTACGACAGAAGTCGGTCAGCATCAGATGTGGGCAGCACAGTTCTATCAATATGCAAAGCCGAGAACTTTGTTGACATCCGGCGGTCTTGGAACCATGGGATATGGTCTTGGAGCAGCCATTGGCGCAAAAATGGGGGTTCCGGAAAAGACGGTGGTAAATATTGCAGGAGACGGATGTTTCCGTATGAATATGAATGAGATTGCGACAGCGGCAAGATACAATATCCCTATCATTCAGGTGGTGATAAACAACCATGTACTTGGCATGGTTCGCCAGTGGCAGACTTTATTCTACGGACAGCGCTATTCGTCGACGGTGTTAAACGATGCGGTTGACTTTGTGAAACTGGCGGAAGCGATGGGTGCTGAGGGTGTTCGTGTAACAACATTGGAAGAATTTAAAACTGTCTTTGCAAGGGCGTTAACCTTACAAAGACCGATTGTAATTGACTGTCAGATTGACAGCGACGAGAAAGTGTGGCCGATGGTAGCACCGGGTGCAGCGATCAGTGAAGCATTTAGTGAAGAAGATTTGAAAGGAGAAGAATGATGAGTAGAGTATATAACTTTTCAGCAGGTCCGGCTGTGTTGCCGGAGAGCGTGCTGAGAGAAGCGGCAGAAGAAATGATGGACTACCGCGGAACAGGAATGTCCGTTATGGAGATGAGTCATCGCTCGAAAGCCTACGATGAGATTATCAAGACAGCAGAGGCGGATCTTCGCAATTTGATGAACATTCCGGATAACTACAAAGTGTTGTTCCTGCAGGGCGGAGCTTCCCAACAGTTTGCCATGATTCCGATGAACCTGATGAAAAATAAGGTTGCAGATTACATTGTGACCGGACAGTGGGCAAAGAAAGCATATCAGGAAGCACAAAAATACGGAAAAGCAAATAAGATTGCAAGTTCGGAAGATAAGACCTTTTCTTACATTCCGGACTGCTCCGATTTGCCGATTTCGGAAGATGCAGACTACGTGTATATCTGTGAGAACAATACGATTTACGGAACGAAATTTAAAGAACTTCCGAATACAAAAGGAAAAGTGCTGGTATCAGACGTTTCCTCCTGCTTTTTGTCAGAACC
>CAZXQK010000214.1:0-2715 GCA_964642785.1 uncultured Faecalimonas sp. | reverse complement strand
CCACCTCAGATTTGCAATGGTTTCTCCTACAACTGCTTTTGTATTCTCCTGAAATGCTGCATTTAATTCTTCTTCTGAACAGTCCGGATCTACGAAGGTTGCACGGATTCCCATTTTGCGAATCGTATGTGCATACAGATTGTATGTTCCGCCGTATACTGCTGACGAGCAGACAATGTGGTCGCCAGCCTCTGCAATATTGATAATGGCATAAAAGTTTGCTGCCTGTCCGGAAGAAGTAAGCATGGCTGCCACACCGCCTTCCATATCGCAAATCTTTGCTGCCACAGCGTCATTTGTCGGATTCTGAAGTCTTGTGTAAAAATAGCCGTTTGCTTCCAAATCAAATAATTTTCCCATCTCATCGCTGTTATCATATTTAAAGGTCGTGCTCTGATAAATCGGAAGCACTCTCGGTTCTCCGTTCTTTGGTGTGTATCCGGATTGAATACATTTCGTTTCCATTCTGTAATCGCTCATTATTCTTCCTCCTGCCAGTTATGGTAAACTTCCTGAACATCATCGTCTTCTTCTAAAAGATCCAATGTTTTTTGAATGTTCTTAATGTCTTTTTCATCGGTCAGTTCCACATAAGTCTGCGGAATCATGGTTACTTCCGCATTCATCATCGGAATACCTGCTTCTTCCAATGCAAGACGTACTTCACTGAATGCATCCGGATCTGTTAGAATTTCAAAACTGTCCTCTTCTTCCACAAAATCCTCTGCTCCCGCATCTAACGCTGTCATCATTAAATCATCTGCGTCTAAGTCACATTCTTCCTTATCAACAATAATCTGTCCCTTTTTGTCAAACATAAAGGATACACAGCCGGAAGTTCCGATATTCCCGTTTCCCTTGGTGAAAGCATTTCTTACATTGGATGCGGTACGGTTACGGTTATCCGTTAAGGTTTCCACGATAATCGCTGTTCCGTTTGGTCCATAGCCTTCATATGTAATGTGTTCGTAATTGGAAGCATCTGCATCTCCGGCAGCTTTCTTAATGCTTCTGTCAATGTTATCATTTGGCATATTGTTTGCCTTTGCCTTTGCGATTACATCACGAAGTCTGCTGTTATTCGCCGGATCCGGTCCACCTCCTTCTTTGACTGCTACTGCAAGTTCTCTGCCGATTTTGGTAAAGATTTTACCCTTTGCAGCATCATTTTTTTCCTTTTTATGTTTAATATTTGCGAATTTTGAATGTCCAGACATCTTTTTCCCTCTCTTCGTTTTCTCTAAAATACTTGTATATTCTAGCACTCTTTCTCTGATTTGTACAGTTTAAAAGCACTTTTTTTCGATTATGTATGGAGTTCCAGACTGATTCGCAACGCCTCCTCCACCTTCCTCATAAGATTTCTGTCAATATGGCAGATAAAATCTTTTAGTCTTTGTTTATCAATGGTCCGTACCTGTTCCAAAAGAACCACCGAATTTTTTACGAGATGATATTTACTCGCATCAATTTCCACATGAGTAGGCAGTTTCGCCTTGTTCATCTTTGAAGTAATCGCCGCGCAGATGACAGTCGGGCTGTGTCGGTTACCTACATCATTCTGAATGATCATGACCGGACGGATTCCACCTTGTTCCGAACCCACCACCGGACTTAAATCTGCATAAAAAATATCTCCACGTTTGATCTGCACTTATTTTCACACTCCGATTTATTTTTAGGATATCTGATATATCTTCATTATTTCCCTCTTTTTCGGATGTATTCAAATAATTGATATTTTAAGCAAAATAATCAACCTGCTCTGCAACCTTGCCATTCCGCACAAACACTCTCGGAATACGTTTTCCCAAATCGCAGATAAATTCATATGGAAATCTTCCGGATAATCCACTTAATTCTTCTACTATAATGCTTTCATTTCCGTCTTTTCCAATCAGCGTTACATTATCACCAAAGTTGACTCCGTCAATGTGCGTAACATCAACCATGAACTGATCCATACATACCCGTCCTACGATTGGTGCCTTCTTCCCGCGAATCAGCACGTATCCGATATTGGACAGATTTCTCGGATATCCATCGGCATAACCAACCGGAATAGTGGCAATCTTCATCACGTCTTCGGACACATATGTACCTCCGTAACTAATCGGTGTTCCTTTAGGAATCTCTTTTACGAAAGCCACATGGCTTTTCAATGCCAATGCCGGTTTCAATACCACATTCTTTTTGTTCACCTCATCAGACGGATACAATCCATACGTGGCAATTCCTGCTCTTACCAGATTGAATTTTGCTTCAGGAACATCAATGATCGCCGCACTGTTTGCACAATGTTCGTAAGCAAATGTCACTTTTCGTTCTTTTAGTCGCTCTGTCACCCACTGGAAATCCTGCAACTGCTTCATCGTGAAACTCTTATCTGTTTCGTCTGCCTTTGCAAAATGCGTAAAAATCCCTTCCATGCAGACATTTTTCATCTTCGCAATCCGCGAAATTGCTTCCACCGATGCCATGCTGCTTTCAAATCCAAGTCGTGCCATACCGGTATCTAATTTAATATGCATATAGGCAGTCATTCCCTCTCTTGCCGCCATCTGCGAAATCGCTTCTGCCATTTCTTCTGTATAGACATTCATGCGAATGTCATGCTTTAGCATCTCCATGTACTGATCTGGGAACACACAGCCAAGTACCAAAATCGGCTTTTGAACTCCCTCACTTCTAAGCACCACTGCTTCATCTAACGTG
>CAZXQK010000213.1:0-2719 GCA_964642785.1 uncultured Faecalimonas sp. | reverse complement strand
CCGCAAAATGGCAGAGCCGGAATTACCGCAACACTTATATCAGCGATGCTCAGAGTGTGTATCCGATTGCCATGTCTGAATTTGACCGTAACATTTATTATCTGAACTGTCAGAACGGAACACTGGATTTGCAGACTGGAGAATTTCATCCGCATACACCACAGGATAAACTGACCAAGATTGCCGGAACAGCCTATGATCCCAATGCTAAAAGTCCACGTTTTACTAGATTTGTTTCAGAAGTTATGAGTGGTGATATGGAGAAAGCAAGGTTCATGCAGAAAAGTCTTGGATATGGTCTAACGGGTGATACCCGCTATGAATGTATGTTTTTCTATTATGGTGCAACCACCAGAAATGGAAAAGGAACACTGATGGAAAGCACGCTTCATGTGATGGGAGATTACGGTCTGACTGTCCGCCCGGAAACGATTGCTGCAAAGTCGTCTGCCAACAGTCAGAATCCAACAGAGGATATTGCAAGGCTTGCTGGAGTGCGGTTTGCAAATATTTCAGAACCAAGGCGGGGATTGGTTTTGAATGAAGCACAGATAAAAAGCATGACGGGAAATGATACACTGAATGCCAGATTTCTGCATGAGAACAGCTTTGATTTTAAGCCACAGTTCAAATTATATGTAAATACGAATTATCTTCCGACTATTACAGATATGACTTTGTTTTCAAGTGGGCGCATCGTGATTATTCCGTTTGACAGACATTTTGAAGAATGGGAACAGGAACAGAACTTGAAAGCAGAATTTTCCAAGCCGGAGGCAGCAAGTGCTATTTTAAACTGGTTGGTTGAAGGATATACCCTCTTACGGGAGGAAGGGCTTACACAGCCCAAAGCAGTAAAAAAGGCCACTATGTCCTATCAGCATGACAGCGATAAGATGGAGCTTTTTGTAGAGGAATTCTTGGAACAGGAGGATGGTGCGGAATGTCGGACTTCAACCGTGTATCAGGCGTACAGGAATTGGTGCAATGATAATGGCTATTTTGCGGAGAACAGTCGGAATTTCAATCAGGCACTCCGTACAATCGGTTTGGTAGTCCGAAAGCGTCCGAAAGATGGCGGAGAAAAGACAACACTTTTAACTGGTTATCGGCTCTTGTGCAGTGATTTTCTCTGCTGACAAAAAAGGAGGTACACATGGAAAAACAGAAGACAGAAACACCGATGAGGTTTGAACCATCGGATTTTTCAACAGATAAGTACAGATGTGTAAATGTCATCAATGTAAAGGATGGACGTCCTGTCATTATTATGGCAAGTGAATCCTGTGATCCGCTATATTATCGTGTGATTGATGGTACGTTAGAGATGTTTTATTTGTCTTATTCTGATGCAGTGGACTATTGCAGAGAGAAGAATTATGTGACACAAAAATAATAAAAATTTTAAAGGAGATTTATTATGCTTACCAGCAAGACTTATTATGATGATTTTTGGAATGAAATGAGAGGAAAACAAGTAGTTACGGATAATTTTTATAACAGTCGTACTAGCAAAACATATGCGTATAATTTACCGGAAGAATCGAACCGGAAATATATGGACGTTTTGCAGAAAGAAAGTGTAGTTCGTCAGTTGGCAACGATTGTAAACGCAACCAAAAGTGACAGTCTTATTCATGCATTTGATCATGAAGGACAGGCAGAATGGGGAGAATTAAATGATTTGGAAGATATAAATAACGAAGATGATTTTCAGAAATTTGATGTGCATGCATACAGAGTGTCGGAACTTATCAAACTGGGAACGGTGTTTACTTCTGATCATTCTTTTGTTATCGAGGATTATATTATCGGCAAAATGGCACGTTGTTTTGGAATGAGCGAGGAACAGGCATTTATTAATGGAACAGGAGTAAATCAGCCTACTGGCATTTTGCATTCCAGTGACGGGGCGGATATAGGCGTTATGGCAGAAAGTGATTCTGCTATCAGTTACGATGAATTAATAAAATTGTATCTTTCTGTAGATAAAAAGTATCGTAAGAGAGGTACATGGATTATGAACGATGAAACGGCTCTGTTGCTTCGCACAATGAAAGATGCAGCAGGAAATTATTTGTGGAAAAACAATGAGGAAACTATTTTTTCAAAACCTGTGCAGATTGTTGATGCTATGCCATCTATTGGAAAGGGAAAGAAAGTAGTTGCTTTTGGAGATTTCAGCAATTACTGGTTGGTTCAGCGTTTTCCATTAACAATCCGTACTTTGAAAGAAAAATTCGCTATGCGTGGACAGATTGGATATCTGGGATGTGAGTATCTGGACGGAAAGCTGATCCGCAAGGATGCGGTCAAGGTACTTCAGATGGCAACAGACTAAGCAATTGGGGCTGTGGGATTCCCACAGTCTCTTGTGGAAGGAGGATGGTATATGACAGCAGAAAAACATGATACTTTCGGCAGTATGGAAAATTCACTTGTTCCTATAAAGGAAAAGTATACTCTGACAATTAAAGAAGCAGCATCGTATTTTAATATTGGAACGAAGAAGATGCGTAGACTGGCAGAGGATAACCTTGGAACGGTAGCAGTTTATTGTGGCAACAGGTTTTTGATTATTCGCCCGAAATTTGAAGAATTTATCCTTAACTCATCAGAAATATAGTTCCTTTTATCTGCCGAAAGTAGTTGCTATTTCTGGAAAGTAGAGCGAATATACGATGAACCCATTAAACCCTTGAAAACAGCCACTTTCGGC
>CAZXQK010000212.1:0-2748 GCA_964642785.1 uncultured Faecalimonas sp. | reverse complement strand
TAAGAATTTTAAGGAGGTGTAACCTATGTCAATTTGTCCAAAGAATAAATCTTCTAAAGCAAGAAGAGACAAAAGAAGAGCAAACTGGAAAATGAGTGCTCCAAACTTAGTAAAATGCAGCAAATGTGGTGAATTAATGATGCCACACAGAGTTTGCAAAGCTTGCGGTTCTTACAACAAAAAAGAAGTCGTAGCTGTAGATTAATTGTAAATTAGTGAAAAAGGCGTAAAAGTAATTGCTTTTACGCCTTTTTTGTCAAATTATATTGATTTTTCCGATAATGTTTAGTAAAATTACGTTATTGTCAGGAGGGAAAAGTATGTCAGAAATTACAAAAGTAGCGGTTGATGCTATGGGAGGCGACAACGCTCCGGGCGAAATAGTAAAAGGTGCGGTCGATGCTGTTTGTTCGAGAAAAGACATCAAAGTGCTTTTGGTTGGCCGGGAAGAAGTTGTAAATAAGGAACTTGCTCAGTATACATATAATAAGGAGCAGATAGAGGTGATTCATGCATCTGAGGTTATTGAAACGGCAGAACCACCTGTCATGGCGATTCGAAAAAAGAAAGATTCATCCATCGTGGTTGCCATGAATCTGGTGAAAAAAGGTGAAGCGGATGCGTTTGTTTCAGCCGGAAGTTCCGGAGCAATTCTTGTTGGAGGTCAATTGATCGTTGGGCGAGCAGCTAAAGGAATTGATCGGGCACCGTTAGCACCATTGATACCGACAGCGAACGGAGTATCCTTACTCATCGACTGTGGTGCGAATGTGGATGCACGGCCTTCGCATTTAGTACAGTTCGCAAAGATGGGTTCTATTTATATGGAACACGTAGTCGGAGTAGAAAATCCGAAGGTTGCAATTGTCAACATTGGTGCAGAAGAAGAAAAGGGAAATGCACTTGTGAAAGAAACATTTCCGCTTTTAAAAGAATGTGAGGATATCAATTTCATAGGAAGCATTGAAGCTCGTGATATTCCACAGGGGTTTGCGGATGTCATTGTTTGTGAAGCGTTTGTCGGCAATGTCATTTTGAAACTTTATGAAGGGCTCGCAGGTGTGCTGATTCAGAAGATTAAGGGTGGTCTGATGTCTACACTAAAGAGCAAGATTGGCGCAGCACTTGCACTGCCGGAACTAAAGAAGACTTTAAAGAGCTTTGACACAAGTGAGCATGGAGGTGCACCTCTGCTTGGATTAAAGGGTCTGGTAGTAAAGACACATGGAAGCTCGAAAGCGGTGGAAGTGTCCAATTCAATTATCCAATGTGTTACGTTCAAAGAACAAAAAATAAATGAAAAGATTTGTGAACGTTTCCAAGAACAAGAATAAAATCCAAAAAGGGAGAGAAGAAAATGGAATTTGAAAAGTTAAAAGAGATTATTATTGATGTGTTAAATGTCGGAGAAGAAGATGTGAAAATGGAAAGCACTTTCGTAGACGATTTAGGTGCAGATTCCTTGGATATTTTCCAAATCATTATGGGAATTGAAGAAGCATTTGATATTGAAATTGAGAACGAAGAAGCAGAAAAGATTGTTACGGTTGGAGATGCAGTAGAACAGATCAAGAATGCTGTAAATTAATGATACTTCGAAAAAGCCCAAAAGGGCTTTTTCGCTTGTAATGAATAGAGAGGTTTGTATGCGGGGAAAATTAGAACATTTACAAAATATAATAGGATATCATTTTCGTGATGAAGAGCTGCTGAAGTCTGCACTGATGCACAGTTCTTATACAAACGAAAAACATTTGCCGAAGCATAAGTGCAATGAGCGTCTGGAATTCTTGGGAGATGCCGTTTTGGAATTGATTTCCAGTGAGTTTTTATTCTTTTCAAACAGAAAGACACCGGAAGGAGAACTTACAAAATTGCGTGCCAGTATGGTCTGTGAACCGTCGTTGGCATTTTGTGCAAGGGAGATTCACTTAGGCGACTATCTGTTACTTGGAAAGGGAGAAGAAGTAACCGGAGGAAGAAAGAGAGATTCTGTTACATCGGATGCATTGGAAGCATTGATTGGTGCTATCTATTTAGATGGTGGTTTTGCTAATGCAAAAGAGTTTATTCATAAATTTGTGTTAAATGATTTGGAACACAAGAAACTCTTTTATGATAGCAAGACTATCCTTCAGGAGATCATACAAGGTGAACATGGAGAAAAACTGACCTATCATCTTGTAAAAGAAGAAGGTCCGGATCACAACAAATCATTTACGATCGCAGTTTATATCGGCAATGATTTATACGGAGAAGGAACCGGAAGGACAAAGAAGGCTGCTGAGCAGGAAGCTGCTTATCGTGCAATCTTAAAATTACGCAAGGAAAATAAAGAGTAGGTGCAAGATGTATTTAAAAAGTATTGAAGTGCAAGGATTTAAATCTTTTGCAAATAAAATCGTATTTGATTTCCATAATGGGATTACGGGTATTGTAGGACCAAACGGAAGTGGAAAAAGCAATGTTGCCGACGCAGTTCGCTGGGTGCTTGGCGAACAGCGTGTCAAACAGTTGCGTGGTGGAAATATGCAGGATGTTATTTTTTCCGGTACAGAGCTTAGGAAGCCGCTCAGCTACGCTGCGGTTTCTATAACTATGGATAATGCAGACCATCATTTGCCGATTGATTATAACGAAGTTACTATTACGCGAAAATTATATCGTTCCGGTGAAAGTGAGTACCTGATCAACGGAAGCCCATGTCGTTTAAAGGACATTAACGAGATGCTTTATGATACCGGTATC
>CAZXQK010000211.1:0-2748 GCA_964642785.1 uncultured Faecalimonas sp. | reverse complement strand
ATCACAAAGAAGGTTATGGAGCAATTAGGACTCTAGGAAGGGACAGGCTATGAACGAACAGGTGATTTCAAAAGTCGTAGAAAATATTCTGCACGAGATGAACGCCGGACAGATAAAGATGACGCTGACCATAGCAAAAGCCTTGATTGAGAAAGTAGAGCAAAAAGCCGGAGAAGTCGGAGTAAATGCGGTAATTGCGGTATCTGATGAAGCCGGAAGAATTGTGGCAGTCCATTGTATGGACGATGCATACATCGCAAGTTATGATATCGCGGTGAACAAGACATTCACCGCAGCGGGACTAAAGATGTCTACGGCAGAACTTGCAAAACTGGCACAGCCGGATGGACCTTTGTATGGTATCCAACATACCAATGAAGGGAAAATCGTGATATTCGGCGGTGGAGAACCACTCAAAGTGGGAGAAAAAATCATCGGAGCTTTAGGCGTGAGCGGAGGAACTGCCGAGCAGGACACCATGCTGGCAGCCTATGGCAAAGAGGTGTTTAAGGAGGTAGTTCGTGTCTGTGAATGAACAAATGGTTCAGGACATTGTGAAGGAAGTCGTTGCAAAACTTCAATTGCAGGAAACAACAGCACAGCATGGTGTGTTTGAAGATATGAATGATGCGATCGAAGCTGCAAAGAAAGCACAGAAGCATATACATAAAATGTCTATGGATCAAAGAGAACAAATCATTTCCAACATTCGTAGAAAGACGAAAGAAAATGCAGAACTTTTGGCTCGTATGGGTGTGGAAGAAACAGGAATGGGTAACGTTCCGCATAAAATTTTAAAGCACATACTGGTTGCTGAGAAGACTCCGGGAACGGAAGATATTACAACTACGGCATGGTCAGGAGACAGAGGATTGACTCTTGTTGAAATGGGACCATTTGGAGTGATTGGCGCGATTACTCCGACAACGAATCCAAGTGAAACCATTATTTGTAACACCATGGGAATGATTGCAGGTGGGAATACCGTTGTGTTTAACCCGCATCCGAAGGCAATCAAGACATCGTTATATGCAGTAAATATGTTAAATGAAGCTTCTTTAGAAGCAGGCGGACCGGATAATATCGCTTGCACCGTTACGAATCCGACCATGGATACCAGCAAGATTATGACATCTCACAAGGATATTCAGTTAATCGTTGCGACAGGCGGTCCGGGAGTAGTAACAGCAGTTCTTTCATCCGGAAGACGCGGCATCGGTGCAGGTGCAGGTAACCCGCCGGCATTGGTAGATGAGACCGCAGATATCAGAAAAGCAGCAGAAGACATTGTAAACGGCTGTACATTTGATAACAACCTGCCGTGTATCGCTGAAAAAGAAGTGGTAGCAGTTGATTCTGTTGTATCAGAATTGATGCACTACATGATATCGGAACAAGGCTGTTATCATGCTTCTCCGGAAGAAGTGAAAAAATTAGAACAAACGGTTCTGACTCCGAAGGGATTGAACAGAGACTGTGTCGGACGTGATGCGAAGACACTTCTCGGTATGATCGGAGTGACAGTACCGGATAACATCAGATGTATTATTTTTGAAGGTGAAAAAGAAGATAAACTGATTTCAGAAGAACTTATGATGCCAATCTTAGGTATTGTAAGAGCAAAAGATTTTGAAGATGCTGTAGAAAAGGCAGTGTGGTTGGAACATGGCAACCGCCATTCTGCACACATTCATTCAAAGAATGTGGATCACATTACAACATATGCAAAAGCGATTGATACAGCAATTCTGGTGAAAAATGCACCTTCATATGCAGCACTTGGTTTTGGTGGAGAGGGTTATTGTACCTTTACCATCGCAAGCCGTACAGGTGAAGGACTTACCAGTGCAAGCACATTTACAAAAAGAAGACGTTGCGTAATGTCAGACAGCTTATGCATTCGTTAGAGGGAGGTAAAAAGAGATGGATATGACTCAGGCAAATGTGGAAGCGATTGTAAAACAGGTACTGGAAGGTATGATGGATAAGCAAGCAGCTCCTGCAAAAACAGCTTCAGCAACAGGCTCTATTCCGAAAACATCAAGAGTGGCAATGCTGACAGCTTTAGAACACTATGACATCAAGGAATATCCGATTCCGGAAATCGGTGATGACGATATCCTTGTGAAAGTAGAAGGCTGTGGTGTTTGTGGAACAGATGCTCACGAATTTAAAAGAGATCCATTTAGCCTGATTCCGGTTGTCCTTGGGCATGAAGGAACAGGTGAAATCGTAAAAATGGGTAAAAATGTAAAGGTTGACAGTGCCGGAAAAGCACTTCATCTTGGTGACAAGGTTGTTACCTGTATGATTTTTAAAGATAATCCGGATATTACAATGTTTGACCTGAATAAACAAAACGTTGGCGGTGCTGACGTATACGGATTACTTCCGGACGATGACATTCATTTGAACGGATGGTTTGCGGACTACATTGTAATCCGTGGAGGTTCTACTGTATTTAACGTAAGCGACCTGGATTTGGATTCCCGTATTCTGATCGAACCATGTGCAGTATTGGTTCATGCAGTGGAAAGAGCAAAAACAACAGGAATCTTAAGATTCAACAGCAGAGTCGTTGTACAGGGCTGTGGACCGATCGGTCTGATCTGTATCGCTATCCTGAAAACAATGGGTATTGCAAATATCGTAGCAGTTGACGGTGAACAGAAACGTCTTGATTTTGCAAAAGAATTAGGTGCAACAGAAACAGTAAACTTCAAAGATCACAAAGGTATCGAAGCATTA
>CAZXQK010000210.1:0-2753 GCA_964642785.1 uncultured Faecalimonas sp. | reverse complement strand
GATCGGTTGCCACGTCCAAAGACGCTCTCATCTTTGTATTGATCGTTTCTCTGGAAGTCAGTGTCTGATCCAGTTCCAAATCACCGATGATATTTCGCAGTGTAGTTGCTGTCAGATTTTCAATCGCCATGAGAGGATTTGCCACACCATAGCAGAACAATTTCGGATCTGTAATCTGAAAGAACACGACCGTATCAATCCTCATAGTAACATTATCTTTCGTGATAACCGGCTGCGGAGCAAAATCAACAACCTGCTCCTTTAAGTCCACGCGTCTTGCCACACGTTCGATGATCGGGATTTTAAAATGCAGACCAACACCCCACGTTGCCTGATAAGCGCCCAGCCTCTCTACTACAAGTGCCTGTGCCTGCTGCACCACTTTCACACAGGAAAGAAGCAACATCACAATAATCACCACTAACACAATCCCTAACATACTAATCAAACCTTTCATCACTTAAACCTCCTCTTTTCTCACAATCAGTTTCACACCTTGAATGCCCTCGATCACAACAACTTCTCCGGCTTCTATTTCTCCTGCCTCTTCTGTTGTCTTTGCCGACCATTCCATACCGCCAATCTCCGCCCTTCCGGTTTCCCGCAGGGTATCAATCTTTTCAAGCACCACTGCCTTTTGTCCAATCAGACTGTCTACGTTGGTCTTTTGACGGTCCTGATTAAAAAACCGAATGGCGATTGGTCGCGTGAGGACCAGCAGCAAAATGGACACCAATAAAAATGCTATAATCTGCACCGGCAGGCTGACTTTCACATAAGCCAAAACACATGCCACAAGAGCACCTCCGGCAAACCATATGGTTGTAAGCCCCAATGTGATAATCTCAATCACCAAAAGAACCACAAAAAGTACCAGCCAAAATATTGTCTCCATATTCCTCGCCCCGCTTTCATTTTTAATATACCTATTTTACTATACTTGTCTTTAGAATTCAACAAAAAAGACAGGATTGATTTCCTGCCTTTTCTTACATTCTGATTAACTAAAATAGTGGTCACCCAATTTAAAGTTTCCGCTCCTTGTGTTAAAGTACAACGCTCCGTTTACCGGATCTGCACCATCCAGCGCATCCTGTGCTGCTTTATAGCAGGAGTTTGGAATCTTGCCGCTTTTTAAAACACGTGCAAATTTTCCTGACCTTACCGGAGTAAACTGTCCTTTTTGATATATCACACCTTCCAGTGTGTTCGGATAACGTCTGCTCTCCATACGGTTTAACACAACCGCACCAACTGCTACCTTTCCTTCATAACACTGATTTCCTGCTTCGCAATAAATCAATGCAGCTAACATTTTTAAATCGTTTGCTTTTTTCTGTTCTGCTTCAATCTCCTGTACGGTTCTTGCATCTTTCGTTCCCTGTGCACATGCAGTTTTTGCCCGTTCTACTGCATCACTTCCAAACAGCAAAGATTCTGTTCTTACATAACCGCTGACAGCACCGGAAGAAATCTTTGACCATTCGTCCCCTTTTTCTTCTACCGTCACAACGGTGTTCGCATACATCTTAGCGATTACGGCACCGTTCGCCTCTGCGTATATGTCCATCTCACTGTCCGTATTCGCAAGTGCTCTTCCGTACCATTCTTGTGTATCCATTGCGGAAAGTGCCATCTGTGAAATCTGTTCCCATCCGGTCGTAATCCTTTCCACTTCGTTTTCTAAATGAATTGTTTCCATTGCCTGAGCTTCCGATTGCGGATTGGCAGCAAATACTTCAAACTCTGCCGTAAATAACAGGCAGCCGGCAAGCATCAGACTTACAATCCCTCTCTTTTTCCCAAAATACATAATAACCTCCAATTTTGTAACAATTTATCGCATATATCTGTTACATT
This sequence comes from uncultured Faecalimonas sp., assembly GCA_964642785.1. GTDB lineage: Bacteria > Bacillota > Clostridia > Lachnospirales > Lachnospiraceae > Faecalimonas. The sequence continues at coordinate 893 of CAZXQK010000210.1, read as the reverse complement.
ATTATACACATTTAATTCATTTTTATTACAAATTGTTACGTAATTGTTACATCATCTTGCAACAGTTGGCATGTTATCACGTATTTATCAGGCTGTCAACCCCTGAATTGTTTTTATTTTAGTACAATCTTCACCTTCTCTGCCTGAAAACTTCAAACATGAAGACGGTTGCTGCGACCGCCGCATTCAGTGATTCTACCTTTCCCTGCATGGGAATTTTTACCAGAACATCGGCATTTTTTGTCACTTCCTCCCGTAACCCGTTTCCTTCATTCCCAATCAGAATTGCAGTTCCTGATTCATAATCTTCTTCATCGTAAAAATGTGCACCATCTAAGTGTGCGGCATAGGATTTTATGCCGTTTTTCCTAAACTTTTCCAATAACTGCGGAATATCTTCTATATATAAAAAAGGTACCCTGTAGATTGCCCCCATGGTAGAGCGAATGGTCTTTGGATTGTAAATATCCACGCAGTCTTTACTCATAAAAACGGCATCAACGCCTGCCGCTTCAGCAGTCCTCAAAATTGTCCCCAGATTGCCCGGATCCTGAAGATTATCCAGCACAATAAAGTGTGGATTTTTTATCTTTAAAAATTCTTCTAATCCATAGGATTTTCGTCTTATCACACACAAAATCCCTTGAGGAGTTTGGGTGTCAGAAACACGTGCAAAGACAGAATCTGACAAGATTTCGACAGAAAAATCATGTAGATTTAGTTCCTGTTTCTTCTTATTAAAAAGTGACTCTGAAACATAGACCTTTTCGACCTGTTTTGCAGGTACTTCCGCAAACATACGAAGCCCCTCAACCACGAATACATTTTCTTCATTTCGAGCTTTATTTTTTTTCTGTAATTGCATCAATCTTTTTATCTGCGGATTACTTGTA
>CAZXQK010000209.1:0-2755 GCA_964642785.1 uncultured Faecalimonas sp. | reverse complement strand
AAGCGGGCTTAGAGGGGTTGGAGCAGGAGATTATGACTCTTCACACGAAACTATTTGAAAAGCAGCCGGAGAGAACAACCTGCGTGTTGCATTGCGAGAAACGAAATGAGGGATTTAAGACCTCTTCCAAGGTACAATATGTGGCACGTGCCGGAAACTTTATGGATAAGGGATATGCATATACAGGTGCATACCAAATTTTGAAAGTGATTTTGGGATACGAATATTTGTGGCAGAATGTGCGTGTCAAAGGGGGCGCATATGGTTGCAGCAGTAACTTTAACCGATTGGGTGAAGTGTATTTTGTATCTTACAGGGATCCGAACCTGGAGAAAACCAATGCAGTTTATGAAGGTGTTGTGCCATACTTGAGAAATTTTACCGTCAGTGAACGGGACATGACAAAATATATCATTGGAACCATGAGCAATTTGGATCAGCCGATGACACCGGTTGCGAAGGGAGAGCGTTCCATGAATCTGTATATGAATCATGTAACGGAAGAAATGATACAGGAAGAACGCAATCAGATTTTAGATGCGAAAGAAGAAGATATCCGGGATTTGGCAGATGCAGTTGCGGCGGCACTGGAGTGTAACCAGTTGTGTGTCATTGGAAGCGAAGAAAAGATTGAGGAACAAAAAGAGTTGTTTATGGAAGTAAAGAACTTATTTTAACAGAAAGAGGAACTACTATGAGAGCAGATTACAAATCGGGATTCGTGACATTGATCGGAAGACCGAACGTTGGAAAATCGACGTTGATGAACTATTTGATCGGACAGAAAATTGCTATCACATCGAACAAACCACAAACGACAAGAAACCGGATTCAGACGGTGTTGACGACAGAGGAAGGTCAGATTGTCTTTGTAGACACACCGGGAATACACAAGGCGAAAAACAAGTTGGGCGAATATATGGTAAATGTAGCGGAGCACACGTTAAATGAAGTGGACGTGGTGCTTTGGCTGGTAGAACCGACTACCTTCATCGGTGCAGGAGAAAAGCACATCGCCGAGCAACTTGGTAAAGTGAAAACACCGGTGGTGCTTGTCATCAACAAGGTGGATATGATAAAGAAAGAAGAAATCCTTACGGTCATCGATGCATATCGTAAGATTTACGATTTTGCGGAGATTGTTCCGGTATCAGCGAGAAATGGAGATAATACAGATGATTTGGTGAAAGTGATATTGAAATATCTGCCATACGGTCCGCAGTTTTACGACGAAGATACGGTGACAGACCAGCCGGAAAGGCAGATTGTGGCAGAACTGATCCGTGAGAAAGCGTTGCACTGTCTGAATGATGAGATACCCCATGGGATCGCTGTTGCAATTGACAGCATGAAATACCGCAAAAAGATTGTGGATATTGATGCAACTATTATTTGTGAGCGTGAATCACATAAAGGTATCATTATCGGAAAACAGGGCGTTATGCTGAAGAAAATTGGAAGTACAGCCCGTTTTGAGATTGAGAAAATGCTGGAATGTCAGGTTAATCTGAAACTTTGGGTTAAGGTAAAGAAAGACTGGAGAGACAGCGATTTCCTGATTAAGAATTTTGGTTACACAAAAGAAGATTAATTGGAAGATAGTTTCAGTATGATTTTTGTCGGAGTGGAAATTCTAAATTTTATACAAGGGAGGGTTTTCACATGGCAGATAAAAATTTGTGGACAACATTTGAAAAGACAGGAAGGATTGTGGATTATCTGAACTATCGGGGAATCCGCATACCAACCGGAAAACAACAAACGGGAGAGAGTGCAGTTGAATCAGTCGATTACGGTAACAGGGTTGATACTGTCTGCGACACCCATCGGTGAACAGGATAAGCGGGTTGTGATACTGACGAAGGAAAAAGGGAAAATTTCCGCATTTGCAAAGGGGGCAAGAAGGCAGAACAGTCCCCTTATGGGAGTGACAAATCCTTTTGCTTTTGGTGAGTTTGAATTGTATGAGGGACGGACTTCTTACAATGTCATGCACGCCGGTATTTCCAACTATTTTATGGAACTGAGTACCGATTTTGAAGGGGCTTATTATGGCTTTTATTTTCTGGAAATCGCAGACTACTATACAAAAGAATATAACGATGAAAAGCAAATGTTAAAACTGCTTTATCAGACGCTTCGGGCTCTTTCCTCCGGAAAAATCATGAGGGAACTGGTGCGCTACATATATGAGCTGAAAGCACTGGTCATTAATGGAGAAGCACCGGAAGTATTTCGGTGCGTGAACTGTGGTGCGGAGGACAGAAAATTGATATTCAGCAGCCACAATCATGGAATGATATGCAGTGAATGTCAGGGGATTGCACCGGACGGTATCCCGGTCTGCGATTCGACACTTTATGCCATGCAGTATATTGTTTCTGCCACCATTGAAAAATTATATACCTTTACGGTATCGGAGCAGGTCTTGCAGGAACTGCGACGAATTATGAAACAATATACAGATACGCACATCGACAAAAAGTTCAAATCTTTAGAAATATTGGAAATGTGCTTGAAATAAAGGAATAAGAACGATATAATGTAAGGAATTAAGCAAACAGGAGAGAGAGGAATACGATAATGGAAAAAACAATGGATAAGATTGTAGCACTCGCAAAGTCAAGAGGTTTTGTATATCCGGGTTCTGAGATTTACGGAGGACTTGCAAATACATGGGATTATGGAAATCTTGGTGTTGAATTAAAGAATAATGTGAAAAAAGCTTGGTGGCAGAAATTCGTACAGGAAAACC
>CAZXQK010000208.1:0-2770 GCA_964642785.1 uncultured Faecalimonas sp. | reverse complement strand
TCCTGATTCTTTTGCATTCAATGCATGTGCATGTCCCTGGCTTCCGTAACCGATGACAGCAATTGTCTTCCCTTCCAATAATGATAAGTTACAATCTTCCTGGTAATAAATTTTATTAGCCATTTTCAAATTCCTCCTGTGATATCTCTTTGTAAATGTATAAAGTTAAAGACCTTCCGTCCTTAGCTACCTGTAGTTAATCGTCTTCCAGCATATAAATACCTTCTGATCCTCTTGCCAAGCCTGTAATTCCGGTACGGGCAAGTTCTAAAATCTCATATGCAGACATCAGTTTCAAGAACGCCAAAACCTTCGATGTCGTTCCCGTCATCTCCATCATCAGCGAATCTGCTTCCACATCTACAATCTTCGCCCTGAAAATATCTGCCACAGAAATAATCTCTGCACGCCGTGATGCATCGGCTCTTACTTTCACCATAATGAGTTCCCGGCAAACCGAATGTCCGTCTTCCAAAACCTTGATTTCCAACACATCTTCCAGTTTCGCAAGCTGCTTTTCCACCTGCGACAAAATCTGAGTGTCTCCTGTTGCCACAATGGTAATCCTTGTCACCCTCTCGTCCATGGTCGTTCCGGAAGTAATACTGTCAATGTTATATCCTCTTCGACTGAACAACCCTGCCACACGGCTGAGTAAACCTGCATTATTATAAACTAATAATGAAAAAACCTGTGTTTTCATATTTCGCCACCTTTCATTGACAAAATCCAGTTTCAAAAAACAGAGTGCGTTCTGTTTTTTTACATAATAACAACTCTGCCTCCGTTTGTCAACCCAATTTATAATCTTTTTCAAATTATACTTTTCAACAATTCCACACTCTTAGTCTTTTACATGTTCTGCAATCTTTGCGGCCAATTCTTCCAAATACATCCATCTGTCCATTTTTTCTTCCAGCACTTGTTCAGCCTCTTCTTTCTCTGTCATCAACTCCTGAAGTTTCACACTATTTGTGGCATTCGCAACCATTTGCTCATCCAGTGATTCTAGTTTTTCTTCCAGTTCTGCAATATCACTTTCTATTGTTTCGTAGTCCCTCTGCTCTTTGTATGTGAACTTCATTTTTTGTGGCCCACGATGCCGTTGTCCTTTCTCAGATACTTGCAATTTTATCTTTGATGCATTACCTGTTTTCTTTGCCTGTTCTTTTCCCGGCGTTTCCTTCTCGGCAGCTTTCTTTATTGCATAATCTGTATAGCCACCTTCATATTGTCGGAGTTTTCCGTCTTCCTCAAAAGCAAATATTCGCTTCATGGTCCTATCTAAAAAATAACGGTCATGCGACACAGTAACTACAATCCCCTCATAACGATCCAAATAATCTTCCAAGATTGTGAGTGTAGTTATGTCGAAATCATTCGTAGGCTCGTCGAGTAAAATGAAGTTGGGTGACAAAGCCAACACTCTAAGCAGATTTAATCTTTTTTTCTCTCCACCGGATAATTTTCCAATCGGACTATATTGTTTTTCCGGCGGAAACAAGAAACGTTCCAACATAGCGGTGGCCGATAACACACCATCTGCTGTATGAATGTATTCGGCTGTGTCCTTCACATAGTCAATGACCCTTTGTTCCGGGTTCATATAGGACAGGTCAATTTCGTTTTCGTCAGCATTTTTTTCAACTGCAATTTCTTGGGCATAATATCCCATTTTCACTGTTTGTCCTACAATCACCTGACCAGAATCCTGAGGAATAATACCTGCAATGATTTTCATCAGCGTGGATTTTCCACAGCCATTGGGTCCTATAAAACCTACCCTGTCACCTTTTAAAAAGATGTACGAAAAGTCATCTATCAGTTTTTTCTCTCCATATCCCTTGCAGACATGTTCAAGTTCTACTGTCGTTCGCCCAAGCCTTGTAGAGATAGAACTTAATTCTACTTGTGAATCCTGCACAGGTGCCTGTCGTTCCCGAAGTTCCTCATAACGCTGTATGTGTGCTTTCTGCTTGGTCGAACGAGCCCTTGCGCCTCGCTGTATCCATTCTAGTTCTACACGCAAAATAGATTGTCTTTTTCGTTCACTTGCCAATTCCATTTCCTGCCTTTGTGTTTTCAATTCCAAGAATCCAGAATAATTGGTTTGGTAACTGTAGATTGATCCTTTGTCAATTTCTATGATTCGGTTTGTGACACCATCCAAAAAGTAGCGGTCATGGGTAACCATAACAAGAGAACCTTTCCACTTTTTCAGATATTCCTCCAGCCAGTCTGCCATGTCATTATCCAAATGATTGGTAGGTTCATCCAACAGAAGAATATCTGCCGGCGAAAGCAAAACAGAAATAAGTGCAAGACGCTTTCTCTGTCCACCGGAGAGTTGACCTGCCGGCTGCTCGAAATCTTTTATCCCAAGACGAGTCATCATAACTTTCGCATCACTTTCAATCGTCCACTGATTTTCATCTGTCACATTCCCTTCTAACACGCAATTCAAACTAGATTTCTCCGGAGCAAATTCCGGGTGTTGCGGCAAGTAACGGAGTACTATATGATTCGCCATTGTAACAGTTCCTTCATCCGGTTCTTCCTCGCCTGCAAGCATTCTAAGAAGTGTTGTTTTTCCGGTTCCATTGATACCGACAATCCCAATCTTATCACCCTCATGAATCCCATAAGAAATATCATCAAAAACCTTCTTTTCGCCATATATTTTACTGATGTGTTCAATGTTCAAAATGTTCATTTTATATTGCCCTCTCTTTGATGTGTGCCAATAACCCTTCGCAGCCTTCCACGATAT
>CAZXQK010000207.1:0-2780 GCA_964642785.1 uncultured Faecalimonas sp. | reverse complement strand
GAAATCATTTATGATGAAAAACATCACAGTACAGAGGTATCGGTATATGCTTCTGTACAGGAAGATGTGATGATCCGGATGGAGGCAGATTCTTTGGTACGTGAAAATGATGATAAATTAGAGAAATGTTTTGAAATTTTACATAAATCAAAGATTGACTTCAGATTGAAAAATGAATTGAACAATATTCTCCATGGCAGCCACTGGAGTCTGCACTCGCAGATTGAGGCAATTCATTGTGCGATTCCATCTGAAAATCATTTAGCAAAGGCATTGAGAGAACAGTTGTGTCTGGAAAAAGATGAATTTGAAAAATAAAGAATATGAGGAATAGACAATGTTGGAATTTCGTAAAGATTTGAATAAGAAAAAAGTAACCGGTGCAGAAATGCAGAAGATATATGAAAAAATTCAGACACCGCACAAGGTTGGAGCCGTAATGAAATGGGAAAAAGATTTTACGGACAGTCCGACTATATTTAAGATGGAAGACAAGTTTTATATGTATTTCATTGCAATCTCTAAAGATTGTAATATATCGGGATATGAAACCCATTTGGCGACATCAAAGGATTTGATTCATTGGGAGTACGAAGGAACTATTTTCCGAAGAAATGATCTGGACAGATGGGACAGTAAGCAATGTGCAGGATATGCGGCATTTATCGATACCGCATTTGATGGCAGTAATGAATTGATGAAAGTAAATGATTCTTACTATATCTCGTATTTAGCAGGCAACAGTGACGGTTATGAACCGGATCCATTGCTGATGGGACTTGCAAGAAGTACGGATCCGACAGATTCGAATGGCTTTGAACGTCTGGCTGATCCGATTTTGACACCTCATGATCCGGACTGCCGCCCATACGAGGAAAAGACACTCTATAAGAGTTTTCTGTTCTGTGATACAAAAGGGATTACGGGACATCCATATGTAAATGTTTATAACGCAAAAGGCAGAGATGGTAAAGAACGTATCTTTCTGGCTGTTTCTGATGACGGGGAACACTGGGAACGATATGGTGACCGGGCAATCGTTGATTTGGTGACGGATGATCCGCAAGGTGTAATATGCGGTGACCCTCAGATCATTCGAATGGATGATGTTTATGTGATGTTGTTTTTCCGTTGGCGAAGAGGTGAATGTGCATACAATACCTTTGCATGTTCCAGAGATTTGGAACATTGGACATTTTGGGATGGGAAACCGCTGGTTGAGTCGGAAGAAGAATGGGAAAATGAACATGCTCACAAAACGTGGTTTGTAAGACATCAAGGAAAAAATTATCATTTTTATTGTGCATGCAACAAAAAAGGAGAACGATTTATTGCACTTGCAACATCATAAGAGACAAGGAGAAAGAAAATGAAAGCAGTTTCAAAAGAACGGATGGAAGCGGCGGCTTCCAGAGCAAGAAAAATTATGAATGAATTGACACTGACTGAGAAAATCGGTCAGTTGTCACAGTTCGGAACCTCTATTTATGAGGATAAGATAGATTATTATTTTGATCACTATGCAGAGGGAAAAGTTGGATCTTATCTGTCGATTGGAGGAGCCGATATTATTAATATGTTGCAGAAAGAGTGTCAGGAACGATTTCGCAAACCGATTCCGCTGCTTTTTGGTGAAGATGTGATTCATGGATATTATACAACGATGCCGACTCCTTTGGCACAGTCCTGTTCCTGGAATCCGAAAGCGGCAAAACTTGGGGCAAAAGTGGCTGCGAAAGAGGCATATACTGCCGGGGTTCGCTGGACATTTTCTCCGATGGTGGATATTGCAAGAGATCCGAGATGGGGAAGGATTGTAGAAGGATATGGAGAAGATACCTATTTATGCAGCCGTTTTTCAGAAGCAACGGTTCAAGGTTACCAGGGAGAAGAGATTGGTGAAAAATACAGTCTGCTTGCCTGCATGAAGCATTTTGTGGGTTATGGAAACTGTGTGGGAGGACGAGATTACAATGAGGTAGAGATGGCACCGGCCACTTTAATGAATGTGTATCTGCCGCCATTTCAAGCCGGAATTGATGCAGGGGCAGCAACCGTCATGTGTGGCTTCCATTCTTTGAATGGCGTGCCATGTACGGGAAGCAGGTATCTGCTTACAGATGTATTACGAAAACAGTGTGGATTTACAGGATTTGTAGTCAGTGATGCAGGCTCTGTTGACCAGTTGATTCCGCATGGATTTGCCGAAGACCAAAAAGATGCGGCATATAAAGGATTTGATGCGGGTGTCAATATGCTGATGGCAGGAGATTTGTACAATGATAATCTGCCAAAATTTATAGAAGAAGGAACGATTACGGAAGAGGATGTGGAGGCCGCACTTTTGCCGATTCTGACATACAAGATTTTGCTTGGATTATTTGAAAATCCATATACGGATGAAAAAGAAGAAGCACAATATGCATTCTGCAGGGAACATGTAGAAGCATCAAAAGAGATTGGAAAAGAGTGTATCGTTCTTTTGGAAAACAATGGTATTCTTCCACTTGATAAAGAGAAAAAGGTTGCGTTGATCGGACCGCTTGCCGATGATAAAGAACACGTGCTTGGGACATGGGCATGTAAGAAAGACCCTTCTAAAACTATATCCATTTTGGAAGGATTGCAAAAGGCAGGTGTTTCTGTGACTTATGAAAAGGGTTGTGACATTTTGGAAGGCAGCGATGAAAACATCCGGTCTGCAGTGGATATTGCAAAGAAAAGTGATGTGGCGATTCTTGTACTTGGTGAAAGTTATGAGATGAGTGGAGAAGCGAAAT
>CAZXQK010000206.1:0-2784 GCA_964642785.1 uncultured Faecalimonas sp. | reverse complement strand
CAGCCTTGGGAAAAGAGCATGATCAAAGAGATTGAAAAGGCAATTATGATGTCTGACATCGGAATTAATCCGAATAACGATGGTGCTGTAGTCCGTCTGATTTTCCCAGAACTGACAGAAGACCGAAGAAAAGAAATTGTAAAGGATGTAAAGAAAAAAGGAGAAGCGGCAAAGGTTGCCATCCGCAATATCCGTCGTGACGGAAATGATGCATTTAAGAAATTAAAAGGCACAGAGGTTTCAGAAGATGAAATCAAAGATTTGGAAGATGAATTGCAGAAAATGACAGACAAATACATTGCAAATATTGATAAGGCAGTGGACGTGAAGTCGAAAGAAGTTCTTACAGTTTAGTACGTTAGAATGAAGGAAGATAAGTGAGAGATCTCATCACTTATCTTCTTGTTATAAGGAGGAAAGACTATGAACGTACCACAACATATTGCAATTATTTTAGATGGAAATGGCCGTTGGGCGAAGGAGAAAGGAATGCCGAGAAGTTACGGGCATACGCAGGGCAGTAAAAATGTGGAGCGTATTTGCGAGGACGCTTATAAAATGGGTGTGAAATATCTGACCGTCTATGCATTTTCCACAGAGAACTGGAAACGTCCGAAAGAAGAAGTGGATACCTTGATGAGTCTGCTTCGCAATTATATGAAGACCTGTCTGAAGACAGCGAAGAAGAATCGGATGCGTGTGAGGGTAATTGGTGATAAGACAGCGTTGGATGAGGATATCCGGACTCGCATTGCAGAGTTAGAGGAGGCAACAAAAGACAATGACGGTCTGTGTTTTCAGATTGCATTGAATTACGGAAGCCGTGATGAGATGGTTCGTGCCATGAGAAAAATGTGTGCAGACTGCATGGCTGGAGAAGTGAAACCGGAGGAGATTGATGAGGCACTGTTTGAGAAATACTTGGATACGCAGGATATACCAGATCCGGATTTGATGATTCGTACAAGTGGAGAACAAAGATTATCCAACTATTTACTGTGGCAGCTGGCTTACAGCGAGTTTTATTTTACGGATGTGCTGTGGCCGGATTTCACGAAGGAAGATTTGCAACAGGCGATTGTGTACTACAACGGAAGAGACAGGCGCTTTGGCGGTGTGCAGGAAGGAGAAACAAATGTTTAAGACAAGATTGTTAAGCGGAATACTGCTTGTAATCATTGCACTGGCAACGATTATTACCGGAGGAGATGTGTTGTTTGCGACATTGTTGATGATCAGTTTCATTGGAATGACGGAGATTTATAAGGTGCTTGACATTAGCGGAACGATTTTGGGCATCGCAGGATATGTGGCAGCAGTGGGGTATTATTTTCTGATTCGTTTTGACCGGGCAGATTTGGTGACTATGCTTACCATTGGATTCCTCATGCTGATCATGCTGATTTATGTGTTTGCGTATCCGAAATACCGGTCGGAACAGATCATGTTAGCGTTCTTCGGTTTGTTTTACGTGGCATTTATGCTTTCTTATGTGTATCAGATCAGAATGTTGCCGCAGGGTGCGTTCTTAGTATGGCTGGTATTTTTGTGTTCCTGGGGATGCGACACTTGTGCCTACTGTGTGGGAATGCTGTTTGGAAAACATAAAATGGCACCGAAACTCAGTCCGAAAAAATCAGTGGAAGGTGCAGTCGGAGGCGTGGCAGGTGCCATGCTCCTTGGTGTGCTTTATGCTGTTTTGGTCAATTATTTTGGTGCAGGTGAACATGCAGATGCTTTGCAGTATGCAATCATCTGTGGTGTAGGCGCATTGATTTCCATGGTGGGAGACTTGGCGGCATCTGCCATTAAAAGAAACCATGATATTAAGGATTATGGAAATCTGATTCCGGGACATGGTGGTATTTTAGACCGGTTTGACAGTGTGATCTTTACGGCACCGATTATTTATTACATGGCAGTACTGTTAGGCTAGGAGAAAAATCATGAAGAAAATAGCAATTTTAGGTTCCACAGGCTCTATAGGAACACAAACTTTGGAGGTTGTGAGAGAAAATGGGGATATACAAGTCTTAGGACTTGCAGCCGGGAATAATATTACATTACTAGAAAAGCAAATTCGAGAATTTCGGCCAAAGGTTGTGGCTGTATGGACGGAAGAAAAAGCCCGGGAACTGCGGGATAAGATTCGGGACATTCCGGTGAAAATCGTATCCGGAATGGAAGGTCTGATTGAGGTGTCTGTCTTGGAAGGCACCGAGATTCTGGTGACTGCCATTGTGGGGATGGTTGGTATCCGTCCGACCATTGAAGCAATCAAGGCAGGAAAAGACATTGCACTGGCGAATAAGGAAACTTTAGTGACGGCAGGGCATATTATTATGCCGCTTGCAAAAGAATATCAGGTAGCCATTCTTCCGGTAGACAGTGAGCACAGTGCCATTTTCCAGTCTTTACAGGGAAATCCGCGTGGAGCACTGCATAAGATTTTACTGACTGCCTCCGGCGGTCCGTTTCGCGGAAAAACGCAGGAAGAACTAAAACGCATTCAGGTGGAAGACGCACTCAAACATCCGAACTGGGAAATGGGTAGAAAAATTACCATTGACTCTTCCACATTGGTGAATAAAGGACTGGAAGTGATTGAGGCAAAGTGGCTGTTTAACGTGGAGGTGGAGCAGATTGAGGTGGTGGTTCATCCACAGAGTATCATTCATTCTATGGTGGAATATGAAGATGGTGCCATTATCGCACAACTTGGCACACCGGATATGAAACTGCCGATACAGTATGCACTTTATTATCCGGAAAGACGCTATCTGG
>CAZXQK010000205.1:0-2793 GCA_964642785.1 uncultured Faecalimonas sp. | reverse complement strand
GAAAACTTCCGTGACGAAGGTGGAAAAGACGTGTTGCTCTTTATTGACAACATTTTCCGTTTTACCCAGGCAGGTTCCGAGGTATCTGCTCTTCTTGGACGTGTGCCAAGTGCAGTAGGTTATCAGCCAACTCTGCAGACGGAGATGGGAGCGCTGCAGGAGCGTATCACATCTACAAAGAATGGTTCCATCACATCTGTACAGGCAGTATATGTGCCTGCTGATGACCTGACGGATCCGGCACCGGCAACTACCTTTGCACATTTGGATGCAAAAGTCGTACTTTCCAGAGCAATTACGGAACTTGGTATTTACCCGGCAGTAGACCCGTTGGAATCATCTTCCAGAATGCTGAATCCGAATATTGTCGGAGAGGAACACTATCGTGTGGCACGAGGAGTACAGGAAGTTCTGCAGAAATACAAAGAATTTCAGGATATCATTGCAATGCTCGGCATGGACGAACTTTCAGAAGAAGATAAACTGACTGTTTCCAGAGCGAGAAAGATTCAGAGATTCCTGTCTCAGCCTTTCTTTGTGGCAACACAGTTTACCGGATTTGAAGGGCGTTACGTTCCAATCAATGAAACCATTCAAGGATTCAAAGAAATTTTAGAAGGTAAACATGATGATATTCCGGAAGGACATTTCCTCAATGCAGGAAATATCGATGACGTACTTGCCCGGGTGAAATAGAGGTGGCAGGTATGGCAGAAATATTCGAATTAAAAATCATTGAACCGGACGGGATGTTTTATGAAGGGGAGGCTTCCTTTCTGGAATTTGCAACCGTCACGGGTGAGATGGGAGTGTATGCAAATCATATTCCGCTTACTACTATTCTGACGCCGGGTGTTGTAAAAATCCATCAGGACGGTCAGGTGAAGAAAGCTGCGGTCATGGGCGGATTTGTGGAGATTCAGAAAGATAGAATCACGGTTATGGCGGAAAATGCAGAATGGCCGGAAGAGATTGATGTAGAGCGTGCGAAGGCAGCGAAGAAGCGTGCGGAAGAACGCCTGCAGAAAAAAACAGCAAATACAGACATGTTGCGTGCTGAGGCTGCACTAAAGCGGGCAATGGCACGAATCAATGTGGCGAAATAAGAATGACATGAGGTGAGACTTGGAAAGAGTCTCACCTCATGTCATTCTTATTTCACTTTATATTCCATGATATAATCATCCATAACAAATCCATTTCCGATATCTGCGACTTCTTCCCGCACTTTTATAAAGCCAAGATGCTCATAAACAGATAGAGAATTCACGTTGTTACGATTGCAGGTCAGCCAGATTTTGCTTAAGTTTCGCATTTTGCAGATTTCAATAAATTTTTGGAACATATGGGAAGCGATTCCCTTTCCACGAAATTCTTCATCTACATATAATTTACTTAAGAACAAGTTATCCCCTTCTTCGTGAATACCTGCAAATCCTGCAAATGTATAATCGTAAGAGAATAAAAAGTATTCATATCCGGAATTAATCTGTTCTGTTAATGCATCCGGCGATAAAAATTTTTCTAACATATAGTCGACTTGTTCTTTGCCGATAATCGGTGTGTAGTGCTGATGCCAGATTGCATCTGCGACTGCGTAAACTGAATACACAAGTTCCATATTTGTAACCGGTATGATTCTTAAATTTTCCATATCTGTGTAACTCCTTTTTGTTTTCTGGGGACATTGTATCATGTCTCATGATAATTTTGTATAGAAAGTTTATAAAGTTTATAAAATTATTAGCACTCTTTTGAAGAGAGTGCTAATTTTTATGTTGACTTTTTGCTTTCCCTGTATTACTATATGTTTTAGGTAAACTTTAGATTGAAAAGGAGATGTTGTAAATGGCAGCAAAACATGGAAATCTTTCCATAAACAGTGAAAATATTTTTCCGATCATTAAGAAATGGATGTATTCAGACCACGATATTTTTGTACGTGAGTTAATTTCAAATGGGTGTGATGCAATCACTAAATTGAAAAAACTGGATATGATGGGCGAATATCAGTTACCCGATGATTATAAACCAAGTATCCAAGTGTTTGTAAATCCGGAAGAAAAGACAATGAAATTCATCGATACCGGACTTGGCATGACGGCAGAGGAAGTCGAAGAATACATTACGCAGATTGCATTTTCAGGTGCAACGGAATTTTTAGAGAAATACAAGGACAAGACAACGGAAGATGACATGATTGGTCATTTCGGACTTGGTTTTTATTCTGCATTCATGGTTGCAGATGAAGTACACATTGATACATTGTCGTACAAAGAGGGTGCGAAGGCAGTACACTGGACATGTGACGGTGGCACAGAGTACGATATGGAAGACGGCAATAAGGAGACTGTCGGTACAGAGATTACATTATTTTTGAATGAAGACAGTCTGGAATTTGCCAATGAGTATCGTGTGAGAGAAGTCATTGAAAAATACTGTTCTTTCATGCCGGTTTCGATTTATCTTGCAAAAGAAAATGCAGAACAGGAATATGAAACCATTATGGCAGATGAATTGAAAGAAGATGATGTGGTTGTAGAGCATATTCATGAAGAAGCCAAAATGGAGGAAAAGGAAAAGGAAGACGGCACAAAAGAGATGGTGGAGGTTTCTCCGGCACAGGACAAAGTAAAGATTAACAAACGTCCGGTTGCACTTAACGATACCCAGCCGCTTTGGGCGAAACATCCGAATGAATGTGAAAAAGAGGATTACATTGCATTCTATCGCAAGGTATTCATGGATTACAAGGAACCGTTATTCTGGATTCATTTAAATATGGATTATCCA
>CAZXQK010000204.1:0-2826 GCA_964642785.1 uncultured Faecalimonas sp. | reverse complement strand
AATCACGATAAACAGCACACCATAAAGAATCAGCATCATCGCCACGACAACATAAGTATGCAAATGTTCTTCCAGCCAGTCATCAAACAAAATGCCAAGAACCCCTGCCGGGATACAGGCAACCACAACCTTCAGCCACAAATCCACCGTCTGTACTTTTTGTTCTTTGCTCTTTTTCGGCGAAAACGGATTTAACTTATGGAAATACAGCACCACAACCGCCAGAATTGCACCGAGTTGAATCACCACATTGAACATCTCTTTAAAGTCCTTACTTGCACCCAATCTGATAAACTCATCTACCAGTATCAGATGTCCGGTACTGCTAATCGGAAGCCACTCTGTAATTCCTTCCACAATCCCAAGTATGATTACTTTCAAAATTTCTAACATTTCTATCGCTCCTCCTTTAATACCAGTCGATAAATTGCTTTTGCAACACCATTTTCATCATTCGGTTCCGTCACATAATCTGCAATCGACTTCACATCTGCATGACCATTTTCCATGGCAACTGCACATCCTACCGTACGAAGCATCTCATAATCATTCATGCCGTCCCCGCATGCCATCATTTCTTCCACATCAATTCCAATCTGCTCTCCCAGAATCCGCAGTGCAAGTCCTTTGTTCGTACCTGCCGCATTGACCTCATGATTGCTTCCGAAGGCTCCTGTCACTTCTAATCCTTCAATCTGCGCCAGTTCCTTTGCCGCCAGTTTCTTTTCCTCTTTGCTGTGAAAAATCCCATGCAGTTTGTCAACCGGACGGTTGTACTTTAACAGGGTATCCATGACACTTTCCACCGGTATTCTGGTTGTTCTCATGTATTCCTGCATGGATACTCTCGGAAAATAATGCTCTAATTTTCCCATACCTTCCGCCTGCGTATATCCCGTTCCGTCCACAAAAATCTCGTAAATATCGTCATACTTTTCAAAAACCTTCAGAACCTTTTTCGCCGTTTCCACCGGGATCAGATTCTCATACAATGTCTTTTTCTCCTGCAGATCCACGATGCGTGCACCATTTGCCGACACCACGTAACGCATCCCAGGAAAGGTAAGCAGTTCCTTTGGAATCGCCGAAATCGGTCTTCCACTCGCCACTACTACTTCACAGCCTTTCTCAATCGCTTTACGCAATGCTTCCTTTGAACAGTCTGTCAGTTCCTTGTCACTCGTCAGAAGCGTCCCGTCTAAATCCAAGGCAATTAATCGAATTTCTTTCTCCATGTATATTCCACTCTCTTTTTCTCATACTTTATAATGACCAGTATAACAAAATTTGCACTCATAAGCAAATTATAGTATAATCTTTTTACAAACTTTATGAGAAAGGATTTCTTATGAACGTAAAAATAAGAAAAAACAGCATTCGTATGGGTGCTCTTTTGCTTTCCCTTTTGATTGCCTCTGTGTCCTCATTTCCGACCTGTGCCACAAAGGAAGAAGACGAAATGGAACATCAACTTTCTGATTTAAACAAGGAACTTACCAATATCAGAAAGAAGATAAAACAGACTTCCGAAAATTTAGAGCAAGCCAGAGAAGAACTTGCCATCGCCAAAGGAAAAGAAGAAGCTCAATATGAATCTATGATGCTTCGAATTAAATATATGTATGAAAGTGGAAATGCAGGATTGCTTCAGTTACTGCTGTCCTCTTCTTGTCTTCCGGAGTTTATCAATAATGCCGAATACATTTCGCAGGTAACGGAGTATGACCGTAAGATACTGAAAGAGTTAAACGAAACAAGTGAAGAAATTGCAGAAAAAGAGAAGCAACTATTAGAATCCCAGGAATATCTGTCTTCTCTGCAAAAGGATTTGGATCAGAAAATCAAATCTGCTTCCGATGAACTGACCGAATACAAAGCCGAACTGGAACGGGCAAAGGCAGAGGCAAAAAAAGCCGAAGAAGAAGCAAAGAAAAAGGTGGAAGCGATTCCTCCTCAAAAGGAAGAAGTAAAAACAGATGCCGAAAACGACACAGACGAAGACGATTCCCAAATATCAGCCACCGCCTCTGATGTAGAACTTTTGGCAGCCTTATTGGAATGTGAAGCAGGTACTTCTAACTACGAAGCACTACTTGCTGTCGGCTCTGTAGTTGTAAACCGTATGAAAAGTCGATATTACCCGAACACCGTACGAGGCGTCATTTACCAAAGCGGTCAATTTCCTCCGGCACATAATGGAAAAGTTGACAAAGTTTTAAAACGAGGCGTAAAGGATTTATGTCTGACCGCCGCCAAAGACGCACTTTCCGGAAAGAACAATGTGGGGGACTGCCTGCAATTTCGTTCTGCAGGTTCCGGATTTCAAGGAACGATAATAGGGGACAATGTATTTTTCTAACATACATTGTCCCCAAATTTTCTTTAATGATGGAACAAACGGATTCCCGTAAACGCCATCGCCATATCATATTTATTGCAAGTGTCAATTACATTGTCATCACGAACGGAACCACCCGGCTGTGCAATATATTTCACACCGCTCTTGTGGGCTCTTTCAATGTTGTCCCCAAAGGGGAAGAAGGCATCCGACCCTAGTGACACATTCTGTAATTTATCCAGCCATGCACGCTTTTCCTCTCTTGTAAGGACTTCCGGTTTCACCTTAAAAATCTTCTGCCATGCACCTTCTGCCAGTACATCCATGTACTCATCACCAATATACAAATCAATGGCATTATCTCTGTCGGCTCTTCCTATACCGTCCACAAACTGCAGTCCTAATACCTTCGGTGACTGACGCAGCCACCAGTTATCTGCCTTCTGTCCTGCAAGTCTGGTACAGTGGATACGAGACTGCTGTCCTGC
>CAZXQK010000203.1:0-2828 GCA_964642785.1 uncultured Faecalimonas sp. | reverse complement strand
CACATCTTTTTGACTGTGTCAACAACTTTTTTAACTTTTTTTATTTTGTTTTCAAATTGATCAGTTGACTTTCTCAAGTGCTTTACAAGAATATCACAGTCACTTTACTTTTGTCAACACCAATTTTCACTTTTTGTAACTTTTGTAACTTTATTTGCTTTTTCTGTTTCAAACAAATTTCAGTTCAAAATCCGCCTGTCCATTAGTATCTATTTCCATAACCACATAGGTCGCCCGTCGTCCTTCCTGCCTCGGATAAGCAAGACTTCCCGGATTAATTATCTTTAAGTCACTCTTCACATCCATATACGGCTGATGAGTATGTCCAAAAAGAACAATATCTGCACCTCGTGTTTGTGCCGCCTCCCGCAGTCTCCTTGTATCCACAGATACATAATAGTTGTGACCATGTGTCATAAACACGTGATATTTCCCTATCTGAATCTCCTTTTCTCCCGGCAGTCCGGAAAAGAAATCATTATTTCCGGAAAGTATATGAACCGGACATTTTGCATACTCTGCAATGTAATCTTCATCGCCTTCTACATCGCCCAGATGCAATAACATATCAACCTTACCTTCTCTCTCAAAAACTACATTCAGATTTCCCCGACGACCATGTGTATCACTCACAATCAATATTTTCACTTTTTCTTCTCCATTATCGTTCTCATCGCACGCAGTGCATTTCCTCTGTGGCTCAGTTCATTCTTCTTCTCCGGCGGCAGTTGTGCGGTTGTACATCCGTATTCCGGAAGATAAAAAATCGGGTCATAGCCAAATCCATTTTCACCAATAATTTCATGCCCGATGATACCTTCAATCGTTCCGCGTACTACCTCACTGCTTCCGTCCGGAAACACTGCTGCCACAGCACAGACAAAACGTGCTGTTCTTTTCTCATCCGGAACTCCTATCAGACGTTCCAGTAAAAGATTATTTTTTACGTCATAAGAAGTATCCACCCCTGCATATCTGGCAGAGTATATCCCCGGTTCTTTGTTCAGATAATCGATTTCCAGTCCGGAATCATCAGCAAGTACAATGCTGTTCTGTGTCAATTTTGCAATCTCCGTTGCCTTAATCATCGCATTTTCTTCAAATGTCTTTCCGTCTTCCACGATATCCGCCTCAATCCCGGCTTCTTTCATGGATAGAATCGGAATCCCCAAATCGGCAAGTATCATGCGGATTTCTTTCATTTTGTTTTCATTTCCTGTTGCAAATATAATTTTCTTCTCCATTAGGCTTCCTCTTTTCATCTTGGCGGTTTTGGTCCATGAAACTGATAAAAATAGGTCTTTAACATACCATTATAAATCTTTCGATTCTTGTCCGCCTTTCTTCCAAAATATCGTTCCATATCTTCAAAACTGGTAATCATAAACGCCGACCAACTGTCTAATTTTTGAAAACTTTCCCCAAAACTTTTGTAAAGTGCCGGAAGATTTTTCTTTTCTTCAATCCGTTCACCATACGGAGGATTCGTAATGATAAATCCATACTTCTTCGGATGACGTAAATCCTTCACATCACGTTCTTGAAAATGAATCAAATGGTCAACTCCCGCCTCTTTCGCATTTTCACGAGCTGCCCGAAGTACTTCTCCGTCAATATCATACCCTTGAATATCCACTTCAACATCATCATTGATCAACTCATTTGCCTCATCAATGGTGTCATACCAGAGTTTTTTCGGAATCAGATTCGTCCAGTCCTCTGCCAGAAAAGAACGATTCATACCCGGTGCAATATTCGCCGCAATCATGGCTGCTTCAATCGGAAATGTTCCACAGCCACAGAACGGATCTACCAAAATACGGTCTTTTTTCCAAGGCGTCAGCATAATCAATGCCGCCGCCAACGTTTCCGTAATTGGTGCCTTGCTGGACAACTGACGGTATCCACGCTTATGAAGCGACACGCCAGACGTATCTATTCCTACGGTCACCACGTCTTTCATCAGAAATACACGCACCGGATAAGGTGCTCCTGTTTCCTCAAACCACTCCTCATCATACTCCATTTTCATGCGATTTACCATCGCCTTCTTCATAATTGACTGAATGTCCGACGGACTAAAAAGTTTACTTTTCACAGATGCAGCTTTTGCCACCCAGAACTTTCCGTCCTTCGGTATGTACTTTTCCCACGGAATTTCCTTCGTTTTCTCAAACAGTTCGTCATATGTAACAGCGGTAAAACTTCCTACCTTCAGTAACACTCTCTCGGCAGTACGAAGAAATACATTTGCCCGACAAACAGCCTTTGCATCTCCCCAAAAGGATACTCTTCCGTCTTCTACAGAAGAAATCTCATATCCCAAATCTATAATTTCCCTCTTTAATACTGCTTCCAAGCCAAAATGACACGGTGCAATTAATTCCATTTGTTTCATAATGATTTCTCCTCTCACTTCTCTCTTTATATTAAGTGGCATTTGCGTTCGTGTCAATAAATTTTCTCTGCAAAAGAGACCTCTTATTCATCAGAGGCCTCTGTTTCAGATTAATAGTTGTTGCTTGCGTTCTTGTTAGAACTGTTTTGTGCGTTCTTATTTACATTCTTATTTGAACTGTTCTTGTTGGAGCTGTTTTTATTTGCACTGTTTTGTGATTTGTTGCTCTCATTTTTGTTTGCACTGTTCTTTGAATAATTGTCCATTTTAATATCCTCCTAAGTTTTTTAGTACAATCTTATTTTGTCACAAGTACCTATTTTTATGCATTGTGTGGAAAGTTTAATTTTTTCTTGCTTTTTCCATTTTTTTGTATTATACTGACATCTGTAGAAAGCATTTTCTACAACCCCTTATTAATTATTTATAC
>CAZXQK010000202.1:0-2874 GCA_964642785.1 uncultured Faecalimonas sp. | reverse complement strand
CTTTGTCTGTACAAATGCCTGTGTCTGAAACGCTTGCTTTGCCTGAACAAATGCCTGCTGTTTTGCAGGTTCCGAAACTTTCCACTCTGCCTTTACCGGATTTTTGAACAGTTCCACCGGAATTTCTTTCATGAATCGTGACATCTTATTATACTGTATTTCTCCACGAAGCATTCTCCGTCTTGCGCAGGTCAGCGTCAGATTTTCCATGGCTCTTGTGATTCCCACATAACAGAGTCTTCTTTCTTCTTCCAAATCCTCTAAATCCCCTTCACTGACTGCCATGTAACTTGGGAAGATTCCGTCTTCCATGCCGACCATGTAGACTTGCGGAAATTCGAGTCCCTTTGCACCATGCAACGTCATCAACACCACATAATCGCTGTTTTCATCCAGACTGTCAATATCTGCCACCAGTGCAACTTCTTCTAAGAATCCGCCAAGTGTCGGTACTTCTTCTTCGCAGTTCTCTTCATAATCCGAAATCTTGCTCAAAAATTCATCGATGTTTTCTTTTCTTGCTTCTGCCTCTTCTTTTCCCTCTTCTTCCAAACTTTCCACATAGCCGGTATAATCCAGAATCTCCTGCATCAGTTCAGATACCGGCATGGTTCTTGCACTGTCTTTGAAATGCTCAATCAATGCTACAAAGGACTCTAGTTTCGTTGCCGCCTTTCCAATGTTCGGAATCATATCTGCGGTACGCAATGTTTCATAGAAACTGACTCCTCTTTCCATGGCATTATCCTGCACACGATTGATACTGGTCAAACCGATTCCCCGTTTCGGGACATTGATGATGCGACGCACTGCCAAATCATCCATTCCGTTGTCAATGGTTTTCAGATAAGCAAGTAAATCCTTGATTTCTTTTCTTGCATAGAAGTTAATACCTCCAACCACCTTATACGGGATATTTGCGGTAATAAATTTTTCTTCCAAAATACGGGACTGTGCATTGGTTCGGTATAAAACAGCATGCTCATTGTAGGAGCGTTCCCCTTCCCTTACGTGAGCCCGAATGTCACTTACCACATAATCCGCCTCATCATACGCATTATCGAACTGCTGAAAAATCAAGTTATCTCCTGCACCATTCTCAGTCCAAAGCGACTTGACCTTTCGTCCGCAGTTGTTGCGAATGACAGCGTTAGCCGCATTTAAAATAGTTTCCGTAGAACGGTAATTCTGCTCTAACTTTATCACTCTTGCATCTTCAAACACCTGCTCAAAATTTAGGATATTTTTGATGTTAGCCCCACGAAATTTATAGATGGACTGGTCATCATCACCTACCACACATAAATTCCGATACTTCTTAGCAAGAAGGCTGATAAATTGAAACTGCACCGTATTGGTATCCTGATATTCATCTACCATGATATAGCGAAATCGTTCCTGATAATACTCCAGTACATCAGGCTGTGTCTGCAATAACTGAACTGTCTTTACCAACAAATCGTCAAAGTCCAATGCATTGTTCGTCTTCAACTGTTTTTGATATTCCCGATAAACCTTTGCAATCTTCTGTTTGTGATAATCTCCTGCTACCTGCAATTCGTATTCATCCGGTGTAATCATTTCATCTTTCGCCGAAGAAATGGCAGCAAGCAAATTTTTCTCTCTGTAAATCTTTGTATCAATCTGTAATTTTTTACACACATCTTTCATCAATGTCTTTTGGTCATCCGCATCATAAATGGTAAAATTGCTTCCATACCCAAGACGTTCAATATGTCTTCTCAAAATCCGAACGCAGGTCGAGTGAAATGTGCTTACCCAGATACTTTCTGAGCCAAATCCCACAAGCCTGTCCACACGTTCACGCATCTCCCCTGCCGCTTTATTGGTAAAGGTGATTGCAAGAATATACCAAGGGTTAACACCCATCTCATCAATCAGATAAGCAATCCTATGTGTCAGCACTCTGGTTTTTCCGGATCCTGCTCCCGCAAGTATCAGAAGCGGTCCCTGCGTATGAAATACAGCTTCTCTCTGTTCGTTATTCAATGTATCGTAAATGCTCATTTCCTTTTCAACTCCTTACTCAGATAGTATAGTATAAAATCCGGAAAATGAAAAGAAAATCCGACAAAAAAGAGTTACCGCAATGTTTCCATCACGATAACCCACTTTGTAATCTCATTTCTATTCATGCTTTTTTATATAAACTGCATATGAAAAGGCACATGTAAATTGTGATTAAAGTTTTACTACGTTGACTGCCTGTGGTCCTTTTTCGCCATCTGTTAAATCATATTCAACAGCCTGACCTTCCTCCAATGTTTTGTATCCTTCCATATTCAGACCTGTGTAATGTACAAAAACGTCATTACCGGCTTCATCAGAAATGAATCCATAACCTTTTTGGTTGTTGAACCACTTAACTGTACCTTTGCTCATGTCTTTGTCCTCCATTGTTAAATTGTACGTTAATACTTTAACAGAGTAGCACACGAATAACTCATTGTCAATTTATTTTACTGCTTTTTTTGCAAATTCTGTGTTGACCAAATCGTGATATGGCACACGTTTTGACAACTCTCCCGCCGAGTCCAAAATATCCTGCAATAATTCAAAACTTTCCTGTTCAAAAATCAAATCGGACTTCCAAGTATTCTGTTCGTGATAACGTTTCACAATGGTTGTAATCGTATCGATGTCCGTTTCCTCAAACTGTGCTGCGATTGCCTTTGCGATTTCTTCCGGTGTGTGGGACTGCACATAGTCCATGCCTTTTTGCAGTGCATTTACAAATTTCTGAATGGTTTCCGGATTTTCTTTCAAATAGCTTCCTTTAGCAGAAAATGCGGTATATGGAACATACCCACTGTCTTCACCCAAAGAAGCTACTACATAGCCTTTTCCTTCTTT
>CAZXQK010000201.1:0-2880 GCA_964642785.1 uncultured Faecalimonas sp. | reverse complement strand
AAATTGGAAGCACCCGAGGTATATATGGATGCGGTTGGAGATGACCTTGGTGCTACGGTTGGGAATATTATCAATTGCAGCTATAAGTTGATGAATCAGATTAAACCGGATGCTTTATTAATTTTAGGAGATACAAACAGTTGCCTTTCTGCGATTTCCGCAAAACGCCTTCACATTCCGATTTTTCATATGGAAGCCGGAAACCGCTGTAAGGATGAGTGCCTGCCGGAGGAAACGAACAGGCGTATTGTAGATATTATTTCTGATGTCAATTTGGCATACTCTGAACATGCAAGGCGTTATCTTGCGGAGTGCGGATTGCCGAAGGAACGTACTTATGTGACGGGAAGTCCGATGGCAGAAGTGCTTCATGAAAATTTGTCTGAGATTGAAAGGTCGGATATTCACACCCGGTTAGGGCTTAAAAAGGGCAAATATATTCTGTTGTCTGCACATCGGGAAGAAAATATTGATACGGAGAAGAATTTCTTATCGTTATTTAAGGCAATCAACAAAATGGCAGAAACGTATGATATGCCGATTTTATATTCTTGTCATCCACGCTCAAAGAAACGTCTGGCGGAAAGTAATTTCCAATTAGATGAGAGGGTAATCAGGCATGAGCCATTAGGCTTTCATGATTATAACTGTTTGCAGATGAATGCTTTTGCTGTTGTTTCTGATAGTGGGACATTGCCGGAGGAATCCAGTTTCTTTACTTCGGTGGGACATCCGTTTCCGGCTGTCTGTATCCGGACTTCCACAGAAAGACCGGAAGCGTTGGATAAGGCTTGTTTTGTACTTGCAGGTATTGATGAGAAATCGTTGCTTCAGGCGGTGGAAACAGCGGTCGGAATGCAGATAGAAGGAGATTATGGAATTCCGGTACCGAATTACATGGACGAGAATGTATCTTCCAAGGTGGTGAAGTTGATTCAAAGTTATACGGGTGTTGTGGATAAGATGGTGTGGAGGAAGACGCAATAGTCAAAGTGCTATCGAACAATAGGAACGATAGCACTTCGTGATTATATCTATACGGTGATCCAGCCCATGCCTTCTGCAACAGAAAAGCAGAGGATTGCGAGGATAAAGATAGGAGCAACCCACTTGATCATGACGGTAAATAACTTTTGGCTTTTGAAGATGCCGTTTGTTTCTTTTACTTCGTCAATGACCACTTGTGGTTTTAAAACAAAACCAATCAGCACACAGGTGAAGAATGCTACAATCGGCATGATCACACTGTTGCTTATGAAGTCAAACAAATCTAAGAATGTAAGTCCGTTTAAAAATGTGATGTGACTCCATATATTAAATCCTAATGAGGAAGGAATTCCTACAATTGCTGAAAACAGGAACACAATCAGGCAGGTGAATTTTCTTCCCCATTTTGTTTTATCCATCACGATTGAAACAACAGTTTCCATCAGTGAGATGGAAGAGGTAAGTGCGGCGAAAAATACTAATGAGAAGAATGCCACACCAATGATGGTTCCCATGATGCCCGGCATCTGTTCAAACACTTTCGGAAGGATTACAAACATAAGGGTTGGTCCTTTCTTTAATTCTTCTGTTGAACCGCCGTAGAAAGTATAGGCTGCAGGGACAATCATCAGACCTGCTAAAAATGCAATAGCAGTATCGCAGAGTTCAATCTGACGGACAGAAGTTTCCAGATGATTATCCTTTTTCATATAGGAACCGTATGTAATCATGATTCCCATGGCAAGTGACATGGAGTAAAAAAGTTGTCCCATGGCGGCAAATATCGTAGTCGGTGAAAAGTGTTTGAAATCAGGTTTGACGTAATATAATACACCGTCCATTGCACCCGGTCTTGTGACAACGTAAACTGCAATACCGACTGTTAATACGGCTAAAATCGGCATCATGATCTTGCTGACTTTTTCGATTCCTTTTTCTACACCGAGAAGTACAATGACTGAGGTCAAAGCGATGAACAGGAAGAACCATCCAAGCGGTTCGATCGGTGAGCCTATGAAATTTGAAAAGTAGGCATCGTCGGCAGCGGCATGAGCTTCTCCGGAAATAAAGGTTACAAAGTATTTGATGACCCACCCGCCGATTACACTATAGTATGGAAGAATAATAATCGGCACGATAGCGGTAAGAACTCCTAAAAAGTTGAAACGTCTGTCCAATGCTTTGTATGCACCAATGGCACTCAGACCTGTTTTTCTTCCGATTGCGATTTCGGCAATCATTAGTGCGAAGCCGAATGTTACGGATAAAATTAAGTATACTAATAAGAATGTACCGCCACCGTACTGAGCAGCGAGATATGGGAAACGCCAAAGGTTACCAAGCCCGACTGCGGAACCGGCAGCAGCAAGCACGAAGCCAATCTTACTAGTGAAGTTACTGCGTTGATTCATAAAAATCCTCCTTAAAACACGTTATTTTTACACAATAACCCATATTATGACATACAAAAGGGCGGTTAGCAAGGAAAAGTTAAAAAAAGAAAAAAATACTTGACATCAGGTTAGGTGTGTGATAAAGTATCAAATGCGTGAAGCGGAAAAGAAAGTAGAGTTCCACTCTCACCTCAGCACAAACGAGTGACTGGCGGTTGATATTGAAGCATAACTGACGTAATAAGTGATGGCGGTTTGCAGATATGAGTGGATAGTCTATGGCTATTCATTTTTTGTTTTGTAACAGAACATGATCCGCAGATGCAAAAAGAGTAAAGTGAAATTTATTTTATTGGAGGTGCACTACCATTAGCGAATTAATGATTAACGAGCAGATCAGAGACAAGGAAGTACGTGTGATCGGCGAAAACGGAGAACAGTTGGGAGTTATGTCAGCAAAGGAAGCGATGAAATTAGCGCAGGAAGCTGAACTGGACTT
>CAZXQK010000200.1:0-2903 GCA_964642785.1 uncultured Faecalimonas sp. | reverse complement strand
AACGGTACGGAACTTGGTGGCGGAAGCGTGCGTATCTTCAACAATGACATTCAAAATAAGATGTTTGAAATGCTTGGATTCACACCGGAACAGGCTGAAACTCAGTTTGGATTCCTACTGAATGCATTCAAATACGGAGTACCGCCTCACGCAGGACTGGCTTACGGTTTAGACCGTCTGATCATGCTGATGGCAAAAGAAGACAGCATCCGTGATGTTATCGCATTCCCGAAAGTGAAAGATGCCTCCTGTCTGATGACGGAAGCACCGACAAGAGTTGACCAAAAGCAGTTAGATGAACTGGCAATTGCTTTGGTGGAAGAAGAATAAAGATTATGATAAAAAAATTCCCTCAGATAATGTTTAGAGCAAGGCTTTGTTGAATTTTATGAAAAAATCCGTTATACTATGTATAATACTTAGTGTAGCGGATTTTTTGTAAGGAGGTATGGAACGCATGGGAAGAACGGTAGCGATTGGATTACAGAAGTTTAGTGATATTATTGAAAATCAGTGTTTTTATGTGGATAAGACTTTGTTTATTAAAGAATGGTGGGAAAATCAGGATGCAGTTACGTTGATTACCCGCCCGAGACGTTTTGGGAAGACTTTGACAATGAGCATGCTGGAGCAGTTCTTTTCTGTGAAATATGCAGGGCGATGTGATCTGTTTGAACATCTGAATATCTGGAAAGAGGAAGAATACCGGAAACTGCAGGGGACTTATCCTGTTATCAGTCTTTCGTTTGCAAATGTGAAGGAACCGGATTTTGAACAGACAAGAAATCGTATCTGCCGGTTGATTGCAGAAGCATATACCGATTATCAGTTCCTCCTGCAAAGTGAGGCACTGACAGAGAAAGATAAAGCATTTTTTGAGAGTGTAGGAGCAGAGATGCCGGAAGAACAGGCAACTTTTGCCCTGCACAAGTTATCGGAGTTCCTGTATCGTTATTATGGAAAACCGGTCATCATCCTGTTAGATGAATATGATACGCCGATGCAGGAAGCCTATGTAGACGGATATTGGGAAGAACTGGTGGCGTTTACCAGAAGTATGTTCAATGCAACCTTTAAGACAAACCCGTATATGGGGCGTGCAATCATGACTGGAATTACGAGAGTTAGCAAAGAATCCATCTTTTCAGATTTAAACAATCTGGAGGTGGTAACGACCACCTCGAATCTGTATGCAGAATGTTTTGGCTTTACGGAGAAAGAGGTGTTTAACGCAATGGAGGAATGTGGCTATACAGATCGTGAAAACGTCAAGATGTGGTACGATGGTTTCACGTTTGGGGATAAACAGGATATTTACAATCCATGGTCCATTCTGAATTATTTAAAAAAAGGCGAGTTTACGACCTATTGGGCAAATACCAGTTCCAACAGTCTTGTGGGGAAATTGATCCGAGAGGGTGAAGCGGAGATTAAGACAATTATGGAGGATTTGCTGAACGGGCAGATACTGCATACGGAGATTGATGAACAGATTGTGTTTAATCAACTGGACAATCAGCAGAATGCCATATGGAGTCTGCTACTTGCAAGCGGATATTTAAAAGTCATCCGTTATCACCTGAATCCGAGTATAGGTAGACCGGAGTATGATTTGGCATTGACGAATATGGAAGTGCGCCTGATGTTTGAACAGATGATTGACTGCTGGTTTAAGAAGTCTGTTCCGGCATATAATCAGTTTGTAAAGGCTTTGCTTTTGGGTGATGTAAAATATATGAACCGTTTTATGAATCAGATTGCACTGTCGACTTTCAGTCATTTTGATACAGGAAATAAGCCGTCGGAATATGCGGAACCTGAGAAATTTTACCATGGTTTTGTGTTGGGACTGATGGTGGATTTAAGAGGAAGATATGCGATTACGTCTAATCGGGAAAGTGGATTTGGCAGATATGACGTGATCTTGGAACCGTTAGATTGTAAAGATAATGCCTATATTTTTGAATTTAAGGTACATGATCCTAGTGATGAAGATACACTGGAAGATACGGTGAAGTCTGCACTTTTACAGATAGAAGAAAAGAAATACGAATCGGTACTGACTGCCAAAGGAATTCCGTCTGACAGAATCCGAAAGTATGGATTCGCATTTCAAGGGAAACAGGTTTTGATTGGATGATTGTTCAGATAGTGCTTTGAGTATGATGAGAATGGGATAAACTAAAATCCTAATTCTTCACCAATCAGAATCACTTTAATCCGGCCATCGTGTCGGGAATGTCTCGTTATGACAATCTGGCAACACATACAGTCTTCGCTGTGGCAGTCATTGCAATGTCCCAGTGTGGCACAAGGGGTACGAGTGCCAAGTCTTGCTGCGTTTGGCGGTGCTGCAAAAGTTTCAATGCGGGCGATTCCGGATTCGATGGAGTCTGTCACTTTGTTCATGCCGGCAAGAATAATGACCTGTTTCGGTCCATGAATGAGACAGGCAACACGATTGCCGTTACCGTCAATGTTTATCAATTCGCCGTCAACTGTGATAGCGTTTGAACTCATTAAGAAATAATCGCATTGCACAGTTTTTGCGTAAATTTCTTCCTGCTCTTTCGGTGTTTTTGCAATACTTCTATCGATAAATTCCAGATGTTCTGCTGCTTTGACGGCATCTGTCAGTCCAAGTTCCTTCACTGTTTCTGTTCCGCCCATGCCGACGGAACCGCCGTCTTTCATAAGTTCCATGGCAAGTGCTGTGGCGGAAGTATGGTCTTCGCAATAGAAAGCTTCGATATTTCGCTTTTTGAAATTTTTAATCATTGTATCTCCAAGGGTTTTGTATGCTTGTTGTTTTGGTGTCATATGTATCTCCTTCTATTATTTTATGTACATTATTGTACCACACATTTTGGGTATAAAGAAAGAGAAGATGCACATTCTAAAGA
>CAZXQK010000199.1:0-2916 GCA_964642785.1 uncultured Faecalimonas sp. | reverse complement strand
GTTCACTTCCGAACAGAAATTGATTTTTTGCTTCGTATGCGGCACTGTTTTTCGGATACGCATAGTACATTGGCTGTACCAGCGGTTCTAAATCCGTATGGTTGCGGTAGTTCATCGTGTAGATGTATGGGAATAACCGGTGTCTCAGACGTAGCCAGTTCTTCATGATGGCTTCTGTTTTTTCTTCAAAACACCATGGTTCTTTCCGGATAAAATCTGTATTGCAACTGTGAAGACGGTTGATCGGAGAAAATACACCAAGCTGTATCCAACGTGTGATCAAAGTATCATCCCGATATCCTAACATATGTCCTCCAATATCATGACTCCACCAACTGTAACCGACATTGGAAGCGGTTGCAGTAAAGTAAGGTTGGAAATCTAAGGATTCCCACGTTACGAAGGTGTCTCCGGAGAATCCCACCGGATAACGCTGAGAACCGGGGCCGCTGTATCTTGAGAAGAACATTGGGCGTTTTCCGTTCCGTTTGATATCTGCAATATGTAAATGATTCAGCATCCAGAGAGGATCCAAAATTTCTCGTTCATCCTGAAGTTTCCCGTCTTTATTCTCATCGTGAATCCACCAGTAGGACTGTCCCTGCTGCCAGTCCATCCACCAGAAGTCCACACCGTCTTCTTCGTATGGATGATGAAGAATATCGAAATATTTCTCCATAAATCCCGGTGAAAGAATATCAAAGCGGACACGTTCCCTGGTAGAAGGGTCGATTCCGCAGGCTGTTGCCATCTCCTCATACATATCTTCGTGACAGCCGACTCCCTGAGCAGGATGCAGATTTAAGGAAGTTCTTAAATTATGCTCTTTCAAGAATTTTAAGAATCCTTTGTAATCCGGGAACAGTTCCTTGTTCCAAGAATAACCGGTCCAACCGTTTTCAAATGCCGGTCCGTCTCCGACTTTGCATTCTTCCGGAATATTTACCACATGCCAGTCCATGTCAACGACACTGACAGAGAACGGAATGTTTTCTTTTTCAAAACGAAGAATCAGGTTCTGGTATTCTTCCTGTGTATAATCGTGATAACGGCTCCACCAGTTTCCTAATGCATAAGCAGGTAACATTGGCGGTACGCCGGTCAAGCGGTATAGATCTTTTACTGCATCCAGATATTGGAATCCATATCCCCAGAAATAGCAGTCAACGGTATCCGGTATGCGCACTTCAACCCAGCCGATATCGTTTAACAGCATGGTGGAAGAATCATCCATCACGGAGAATCCGTTTCTGGAACAGATACCGCGTTCCAACGGAATGGCACCGTTGGCCTCATCCAACGTTTTTGTGGTTCCTTTTAAATCTTCGAAATCCTCACCGTAATTCCAAGCGGAAGCCGGTTCGATTTTTAACTGGATACGTAATGTATCGGCAGAAAATGTTTCATTTTCCTTATAAGTTAAAATGAGATTTTCCGTTTCAATCTTGAGCCATCCATCTTTATTTTCTGTTTGAAAGCGGTTTTCAGGAAAATCCCGGAAGAACACACTTTGACTTGCACGGTCTTCAAATATACCCTGTGCGCTGTACTCCATTCGGATTAAGGATGGAGTCAGAACAGTGAAACGGTAGGAATTACCGGACACCATGTTTTGTGCAAGGGCAAGTGGACGCGTTTCGTAAACAAATCTCTTGTTATCTTTCACTTTGTATAACCTCCTTGTAATTTATGATTTGCTATTATATAATCATATTATATTCAGTCAGATACAGGAAAGAAATAGACTATATTCATCAAAAATAACACAATATTAAGGAAGACGGCGAAGATGAAACAATATTTGGAAAAAAAGATTAGAGGGACGGAAGGATTTCCGTTTTCTCACTATCGGGAGTGCTATTCGAATGCCATGATCAAACTGCACTGGCATCCGGAGGTGGAACTGATTTATGTGGCATCCGGAGTGCTTACGGTCATGGTTTCGGAAGAAAAGTATTTTGTGAAACAGGGAGAAGTTCTGTTTATCAATCCGGAAGAATTACATTCGTATTCCTCTCAGGGGGAATTGGTAGAATATCATGCGGCAGTGTTTGATGTTTCTTTGTTTCAGTATCGGGAACAGCACTTTTTTGAACAGGAATTTACAAGTCGTATGATCGATGGGGAATTAAGATTTCCACGGATACTTCGAAAAAAACATCCCCGGTATGAAAAGATCGTTCCGACGGTGCGGAAACTGTTCTATGATGATATTGCATCCAAACCGATGATATTTGCTGATTTAACGCAGTTGTTTTGTATGCTGCTGGAGTATCAGATGTTAGAAGCAAATCAGGATGGACTGTTGAAAAAATCCGAGGACGTCAAACGGTGCATTGAATATATGGAAGAACATTACGCACAGAAAATGACACTGGCTGAGTTGGCAGAACTGGTGCACATGACACCGAACTATTTTTGTGATTATTTTAAGAAGCAGACCGGACTGACTCCTTTTACCCAGTTAAATTATATCCGCATCCGCCGGGCAGCGAAACTGCTTCGTCAGACGGAAGAGACGGTGGGACGGATTGCTGAAGTCTGCGGATATGAAAATGTCAGTTTTTTCATACGGAAGTTTAAAGAGGTAAAGGGATGTACGCCAACTGCATACCGGAAAAGCAGGGGCTAAATGTAGCCCCCGTCAAAACCGATGATCTGTCCGGTAAGGTAGGTTGGAG
The DNA here is from genome assembly GCA_964642785.1 of uncultured Faecalimonas sp. Classification (GTDB taxonomy): domain Bacteria; phylum Bacillota; class Clostridia; order Lachnospirales; family Lachnospiraceae; genus Faecalimonas. Next base: position 235 of record CAZXQK010000199.1, on the reverse strand, counting down.
ATTCTGCCAGTTGAACAGCCAGTTCTCCGACTTCTTCCGGCTTGGCAAATCGTCCGGCAGGAATTTCGTTTTTCAAGATCAAACGTTCTTCCTCACTTAACTGATGATTCATGGCAGTATCGATGACACCGCAGGCAATGGCATTGACCTGAATGTTACTCGGCGCCAGTTCCTTGGCAAGTGCCTTGGTCAGTCCGTGGATACCTGCTTTTGTAGCAGAATACGCAACCTCACA